>NZ_RKQJ01000002.1:0-300000 GCF_003814515.1 Salinicoccus roseus | reverse complement strand
CACCTTTCTGGCAGCCGCCCTGAGCCTTTTCATCGGCTCTGTGGATCTGGCTGGGCTCCCGACCGACCAGGCCAGAAATATCATTCTCAACATCCGCCTGCCGCGCGTACTGTTCGCCATCATCCTCGGGGCGGCGCTCGCAATGAGCGGGGTGGTCTTTCAGATTGTACTGCGCAACCCGATGGCGGACAGCTTCACCCTCGGGATGGCGAATGCCGCCGTCCTTGGCAGTGCGGCTTCGGTCACCGGAGTGCTGCCTCTGGTCCTCCGCCCTTTGGCGAGCATCGCTGCAGGACTGCTGGCCCTGGCACTCGTCCTGGCAGCAGCAAGGCGGCTTGAGACCACCTATCGGCCTGAGACGCTGATCATCATCGGTGTGCTGCTTGGGGCGATGATGAGCGGAGTGCTCTATATCATCGTGCTCATCGCGCCCGATCAGACCGAATCTATCGTCAGATACATGTTCGGCTCCCTATCGGGTGCAGACTACGATGCCGTGCTGCTGACGGGGGCGCTGACCCTGCTGTCGGGTGCAGTACTGTTTCGTGCCGGTGGCGCCCTCGACCTGCTCAACCTGGGTGATGCCAGGGCGTACAGCCTCGGCGTCGATGCCAGGCGGATCCGGCCCCTGCTGCTTGTTGTCGCATCGATTCCCCCGCTTGTTGCGGTCAGCTTCACTGGGCTGGTGGCACTGGTCGGCATCATCGTCCCTCAGATGATCCTTTATTTCAGGCCGTTGATGTTCCGGCGGCTCTTCATACTCTCTTCACTGTATGGGGCTTTGTATATCATCATCATCGATACCATCGGACGGACGGCCATTGCACCCATCCAGATCCCCACAGGGGTGATGGTGATGGTTTCAGCGGTGCCGCTCTTCATCTTCCTGATGCATAAGCGGGTGCTCACCGGAGGCCGTCAGTGACATGAGTAGGCAATTGAATATCATCATGGTAAAATAATGAAAAGGCTGTATATTCAGTCTTTTTTATTTTAAGGGGGAATCATAGTGACACGTAGAACGAGTATTCAGGATATCTTCAAAATCAAATCCGTATCGTCTCCGAAGATTGGAGCAGACCGCCAGAGCACGACGCTGGTTACGCATCTCGATGAGGAGAAGAATGACTATATCACCAATCTGTACCGCCTTCAGGATGATGGCATGCAGCAGCTTACATATCAGCCGGAGCGCCTGTCCAATGTCAGGCATTCGAATGATGGACAGTGGATGCTGTTCATTGCAAAGGCCGACGACAAACCGCAGGTCTTCCTGCTGAATTCAGCGGGCGGGGAGCGTGTCCAGCTGACCGATGAGAAGGAGGGTGTCAACAGCGCCGATTTTTCAAGTGACGGACAGAAGGTCCATTACCATGTCTCCAATGAAAAGGGGAATGGTGAAGAGGAAAAGGACTCGAAAGACGAGAAGGACAAGAAGCCGGAACCGGTCGTCATCGACCGGATGAAATACAAGGCCGACAGCCTGGGGCTCCTCAAGGAGAAGTATCAGGCGGTGAAGTCCGTCGATATGGAAACACGGGAAGTGGAAACCCTGTTCGAAGGGGAGGAGAACTTCACGCTCCACGAAACGATCGGCGGGGAGGTGCATGTCTACTCGACGGATGCCAGCGAAGATCCCGATTTCAACTTCAATCAGACGCTGTACATCAAAAAGGGGGATGCACAGCCTGAGGAGATACCGACTGCAGAAGGCGGTGTGGTGAAAGTGGAGGCCTCGCCCGATGGGAAGCGTCTGCTGATCGTCGAGATGGGACGCGAATTCGAAAATGCCACACATGCCACGCTGCATGTCTACAACATTGACGAAGGGGAGAAGCAGCATGTTACCGGGGGGCTCGACAAGCCGGTCGGCGACTATGTCGCTGCAGACACCCAGCAGGCAATCGAGCAGAACCCCGCCCAGTGGATATCCGATACCCGCTTCGTGTTCCTCGTATCGGATGACGGGAGCGTAAACCTCTACGAAGGCAGTGTGGAGGGTGAAATCAGACCGCTGCTTGAAGGCCGCCACCATATCTTCGGTATGGATGCCGCAGAAGATCATGCAGTGCTTGCCATCTCAACACACACCTCTCCGGGTGAACTGTACAGGTTTGATTTCGAATCGAAGCAGCTCGAGCAGCTGACACATGTCAACCGTGCATACGTCGAGGAGACGGAAATTGTGGACCCGGAAGACATCACATTCAACAGTGGAGACGGCACGGAAGTGCAGGGATGGTTCATGAAGCCTGCAGGCTATGAAGAAGGCAGGAAGTATCCGATGATCACGAACATCCACGGGGGCCCGCATGCCTTCTATGGCAATACATTCTTCCATGAGATGCAGGTGCTTGCGGCCAAAGGCTATGCCGTCCTGTTCGTAAACCCACGGGGCTCACACAGCTATTCACAATCCTTCGTCGATGCCGTCAGGGGGGACTATGGCGGAGGCGACTATAGTGACATCATGGCCGGAGTCGACTATATCACAGGAAAATATGACTGGATAGATGAGGACAATCTCGGTGTCACAGGCGGCTCCTACGGCGGGTTCATGACCAACTGGATCGTGGGCCATACGGACCGTTTCAAGGCTGCGGTTACACAGCGAAGCATCTGCAACTGGGTGAGCTTCCGCGGTGTATCGGACATCGGCTACTACTTCACCGACTGGCAGATCCAGGCGGAGTTCGGAGACATCGACAAGATGTGGCACCATTCCCCGATCAAGTACGTCGACGCCATCAATACACCCCTGCTGATCCTGCACAGCGAGCGTGACTTCAGATGTCCGATCGAGCAGGGTGAGCAGCTCTATATCGCACTCAAGTACCAGAAGAAGGAGACGCAGTTCGTCCGGTTCCCGGAAGCGGATCATAACCTTTCCCGTACCGGCAAACCGAACTTGAGGATCGAACGTCTGACGCACTTGACGGACTGGTTCGAAAAATACATGGACTGATTAAAAGGGGGCTTCCATGAAGGAAAAACGGGATCCGACACTCTTTGAAGCATTATCGACGATTATTGTTCTCGCAATCATCATTGGAATCGGTTTTGGAGTGATGGGGCTTGCCATCCAGCCGCTGCTTCTGCTTGCAGCCGCATATGCAGGATTCATCGCCTGGCGGGTCGGCCTGAGCTGGCGGGAAATGGAGGAGGGGGTGGCCGATCTGCTCAAGACGGTCATGCCCGCACTCTACATACTCCTCGCTGTGGGCATCATCATCGGGACGTGGATCTACTCCGGGACCGTCCCATACCTGATCTATTGGGGGCTGCAGATCATTGATCCGACCTACTTCCTTGTCAGTGCCTTCCTTCTGACAGCTATCGTATCGGTTGCGACAGGCACTGCATGGGGCTCGGTCGGTACGGCGGGCATCGCCCTGATTGCGATTGCGATGGAGCTCGACATCAATGTCGGGATGGCCGCCGGTGCCATCATTTCCGGTGGTGTATTCGGTGATAAGATGTCACCTCTGTCAGATACGACGAATCTCGCGGCGCTGGTCAATCGTGTGAATATATACGATCATATCAGGCATATGATGTGGACGACATTCCCGGCTTCCATCATCGGCCTCATCGTATGGTTCATTGTGGGGCTGCAGATTGATGCCGGTTCGGCCGATGCACCGAATGTCCAGGAGCTGCTGAGCCAGCTTGATACGGCATTCAATTTCAGCCTGGTCATGCTGCTGCCGATTCTGGTGATCGTCATCGGGGCATTCAAAAAGTACCCGATAGTGCCGATGATGCTGCTTTCAAGCATCGTGGCCCTCTTCATCGGGTTTCTGGTGAATGGATTCGGATTCGCCCATGGTTTCACATCAATGGTCGATGGATTCAATTTTGAGATGGTTTCCCACATCCTCCCGGAACCGAATGAAAATATGCAGTCCCTCCTCAACAGGGGCGGGATCATGAGCATGACGACCATCATCGTCACCATCCTGTGCGGCTATGCGTTTGCGGGTATGATTGAAGCAAGCGGATGTCTGAAAGTCATTCTGGAAGCGATATTCAGCATCATAAAATCGACGGCCCACCTGATTTCAGCCACTGTATTGGCAAGTCTCGTCATGGTGTTCACGGCCGGTGTGGCTTCAGTGGTCATCATTGTCGTCGGCACATTGATGAAGGATGCATTCGACGAATTCGGTCTGGAGCGCAAGAACCTTTCCCGCACACTTGAAGATGCCGGCACGATGGTGCTGCCCTTCATTCCATGGGGCACCTCGGGCATCTACTATACGACATTGCTCGATGTCTCCATCTCTGAATTTCTGATATGGGCGATTCCGTGCTATCTTTGTGTGGTCTTTGCGCTCATCTATGGATGGACCGGCTTCGGCATTGCGAAGAAATCACGCACCTGACGCCTCTCCGGTACTATGAAATTTCCCGGGAAATCTTCGTGGAAACACCCTTCTTCCATCGCCCTGCTTAATGCTCGCGCAAACAGGGAAGATGAAACGGAAGCAACTTTTATGGACGAGGTGAGTGGAATGACGGAAAAGGAAAAGATGCTGCGTGGAGAATATTATGACCCGCAGGATGCAACACTTGTACACTTGAGGGAGAATGCACAGAATCTGATGAACCAGTATAACCATCCGCATGGCGAAGACAAGGGGCGGCTGCTGGACATGCTGTTCGGCTATCACGCAGAGGGGCTGAGCATCCGCGCGCCTTTCTACTGCGATTATGGCATCAACATCAAAGTTGGACGGAACTTCTATGCAAACTACAACTGCGTCTTTCTCGATGTTGCAAGGATTACAATCGGTGATGATGTATCTTTCGGGCCGAATGTGTCGGTCATTACAGTCAATCATCCCATCGATCCTGTAAAAAGGCGGCAGGGACTGGAATATGCCGAAGAGATAAGGATTGGTGACAATGTCTGGATCGGCGCTGATGTCACCGTCAATCCGGGAGTCACGATCGGCGATAATGCCGTCATCGGATCCGGGGCGGTCGTCGTCAAGGACGTGCCGGCAAATGTGGTCGCCGCGGGCAACCCGTGCAAGGTAATCCGGACGATTGAACCTGGCAGGGAATGATGGAAGCAAAAAGATGTGGCACCCTTTGGGAGGCCACATCTTTTTTATGTTGAGGTGCCGAGATTCCAGATCAATATGAGATCGACGGCATTCCACAGGCGCAGCATGATGAAAGTGATCAGATGGATGCCGATGACATATAGAATGATGGGCCAGAAAGTGTCGATGGGCCTGTGGCGGATGGCCAGATAAAAAAGATAGCCGGGATACAGGTTCAGCAGGGTAAATATGATGACGAGTGAAATCCCGAAGACGATGAGCAGCGGTGATTCATTGAGGCTGAACACCGAATGGAATGCCCAGACGATGAGGAACATCAGTATGGTCAGTATAAAGACGCCTGTTGTGAATATGAGGTAATAGGATAGAAGTACCGGTACTTGGACGAATGACTTTCTGAACCACCCGATCATGAGATAGAGGAAGAACAGGTTGGCCATAGCATACAGGGTGAGGACTCCCAGGCGGAGCAGAAGGATTTCAAAGAGCAGGACACCAGGTATCGTCTCCTGTGAGAAGATTTCTACGCCGAGCAGGTAGCCGAAGATGCCGCTGATGATTGTATAGAGCAATAGGAGGGAGACGGTGATGTGGGGCTGGATGCAGAATGTGGGATTGAACTCCTTATGGAGCTGCTTGATGGATGATAGTGACATGAACCAGGCCTCCATTTTTCGATACTGTAATGGTAGCATAAGTGGCATGGAATTTATATTTACTCAACCTGTGGTATATTGGAAATGATGAAATGAATGAGAAAGGATGTTGGAGATGACACAGAAATACAAAGAGAGAGTGGAAAAACTTACATCAATGCTTGATTTGGATATGGTGGTCATTACAGAACCGACGAACGTCTTCTATTTCACAGGCTGCCATATCGAGCCCCATGAAAGGGTGCTCGCCCTGCTGATCAACGTAAAGACGAATGATACGGCTCTGATGTTCCCGGCACTTGATCAGGAAGTCGTCAATGATACGGCGACCGTCGACAACCATCTGCCGTATAATGATGGGGAAGACGCATTCAGGCTGATCTTCGAACATGCGATCGACGCGGAGTCACTGGGTATCGAAGGCGGACATGTGACCTACAACCGCTATCAGAGGCTCCTTGAAAACTATACAGGCGATCAGATACACTCCGTAGAGGATCAAATAAACCAGCTGCGCGGCAAGAAGGATGACGACGACAGGGAGAAGCTCCAGGAAGCGGTGGACATTACAGAAAAGGCTCTGGCCGACCTGGTGAATGAACCGGTGTCCGGCAAGAAGGAGAAGGAAATCGCAGAATTCCTGTTGGCCCGGGTAAAAGCGCATGGTGCAATGGATGTATCATTCGGACCACTCGTGCTGACGGGAGAGAATTCCGCACTGCCGCATGGCACATCGGGGGAGACCACCGTCGAACCAGGTCACTTCCTGCTCATTGACTTCGGTGTGGTGACGAAGGACCGCTATGTATCGGACATGACACGCACTTTCATCATTGGTGAGCCGACCGAGGAGCAGACGGCCATCTACAACTCCGTACTGAGGGCAAACGAAGCTGGCATCCGCCAAGCTCAGGTCGGTGCCCCGATGAATACGCTCGATGATGCGGCACGTGATGAAATAAAGGCCGACGGCTACGGGGAGTACTTCACACACCGTATCGGCCATGGTCTGGGTCTCGGGCTGCACGAAGCGCCATCACTTGATGCACAGAATACGGACAAGCTTGAAAAGGGGCATGTCATTACTGTAGAGCCAGGGGTCTACAAGGCTGGATTTGGCGGCGTGCGTATAGAAGATATGCTGTATATCGACGACACACCGTACATCTTCACAAGATTTCCGAAAGACATCGACAGCATCACACTTGAAGCATAGGGAAGACCCGTTTGGCTGAGCCAAACGGGTCTTTAAGTGTGCAAATCCACCTGCCGCGGGCGCTTCCTCGACTGGAGCGCCAGTATGGCGAGTCCCATCAGCAGCATGAGGAGGCCGACCCAGGACCAGAGCGCAAGCACTTCCCCGACAAACAGCACTCCGAGCAGGGAGGCGGTCAATGGTTCGGCGAGTGCGAGTGTGACGGCGGAAGAGGACTTTACATATTTCAGGCCATAGGCGAACAGGAAATAGGCGAGGCCCGTGCCGAACAGGCCGATGTAGAGGGCTGCAGAGATGCCATTTGGCGTCATCAGCCATGACTGGTCATTGAACAGCAGGAATGGCGTGAGCATCAGCGCGCTGATCGTAAAGACGATGGCGGCAGTGGCTATCGGGTGATGGTGCTGCACAAGCCTGGAGTTCATTATCGTATAGCTGGCAAAGGATATGCCCGCTCCAAGACCGGAAAGGATACCGAGTGGATCGACGGTGATCGATCCCGTATTGAACATCAGGATGGCACATCCTGTGATGGCAAGGGTGGTGGAAACCCACCATACACGACCGGGATGGACTTTGAAGAAAAGCCACTCGATCAGCCCTGAGAACACGGGCGCGCTGCCGATTGAGGCGACCGTACCGACCGCGACACCAGTGAGTGTGACTGCATTGAAGAAGAAGGGCTGGAAGAGTGCCATGGCGAGTCCGGCGGTGAGTACCATCTTTACAGGCCATCCTCTGAAGGTCAACTGGCCAAGGAGCCGGGCGATGATGAGGAGGATGAGGCTGCCGATGATCAGGCGCATGGCTCCGATCGATATGCTGTCGACGCCTGGCGGCAAGTATATCTTTGCAGTGCCTACCGTCCCCCAAAGTATTGCAGCGATGAGAATGATCACAGGTGCGAGACTGGCTTTCATTATGCTCCCTCCGTTTTAACAGTTGGTCGATGTGGTATTGAGTGAACATGGAACGAATCATATTATAGATACTATACGCCATAATGGAGTATAATTTCCATAGGAATATTCAGATACTTGAAAGGAATAGACTGATGATAGATACATTTATGGGATTCGACCCATGGCTGCAGGCGCTCACAGCGACACTGTTCACATGGATTACGACGGGGCTTGGGGCAGCCGTCGTATTTTTCACAAAGGAAGTGAATGACAAGTTCCTCGATACGATGCTCGGCTTTGCAGGCGGCGTCATGATTGCAGCGAGCTTCTGGTCCTTGCTCGCTCCGGCGATCGAACACAGTCAGGACCACTTCATTGGTGAATGGTTCCCGCCAGCAGTCGGTTTCCTGCTCGGGGGACTTTTCATCTATGCATTCGACCAATTGATTCCCCACGCTCACAGGAATGCGCCGGAAGACCGGATGGAAGGCTGGCGTGCGAAGAAAAAGCGGCGGAGTACACTCCTCGTATTCTCTCTGACACTGCATAACATTCCGGAGGGCCTCGCCATCGGAATCGCGTTCGGTGCCGTTTCCGCCAACGGAGATGGTGCAGCAATCGCAGCAGGTGCTGCAACCCTGGCGCTTGGCATCGGCCTTCAGAACATTCCGGAAGGAATGGCGGTCTCCATGCCACTGCGGGGTGAGGGCATGTCGCGCACGAAGAGCTTCTTCCTGGGGTGGATGTCGGCAGTAGTCGAACCGATTGCTGCAGTCATCGGTGTGCTGGCCATTTCGATCATGAGTCCGACTCTGCCGTATGCTTTGGCTTTGGCGGCAGGTGCAATGATTTTTGTCGTCGTCGAAGAGGTCATTCCGAGCACTCAGGAAAACGGGCACTCGGACCTTGCAGCAATGAGTCTCATGCTCGGATTCACCCTCATGATGATCCTCGATGTCGCGCTCGGGTAGAATAATACGAATTCATGTTTAGCACCCCCTCCCCATATGGGTATAGACAACAGATTAGACAAGGAGGAATGACTACATGAAAGTACTTGTTATTGGTGCAAATGGCCAGGTCGGCCATCAGCTTGTAGAGAAACTGAAAGATAAAGGCCATCAGCCGGTGGCGATGGTCCGCAAAGAAGAACAGGTGGAAAAGTTCAAGGAGAAGGGTATCGATACGGTGCTCGGTGATCTGCAGAAAGACTTCTCCCATGCATTCGAAGGCGTTGATTCCGTTGTATTCGCAGCAGGATCCGGTGGCGACACAGGCGCCGATATGACCGTGCTGATCGACCAGGAAGGCGCGATAGAATCTGTGGACAATGCAGAAAAAGCAGGTGTCAAACACTTCGTCATGCTCAGTTCCATGGGTGCAGATGCACCTAAAGAAGCCGAGCAGATGCAGCACTACCTGTACGCCAAACACCGTGCAGATGAGCATCTCAAAGCTTCAGGCCTTGATTTTACAATCCTGCGCCCAGGCATGCTGACGAACGATTCAGGCACAGGCAAAGTCAGACTCTTTGAAGGCGGTACTGAAATCGCTGAGATCCCTAGGGAAGACGTAGCAAATGTACTGGCCCACATCGTAGACACAAACAAGCCGGAAGGTAAGACTTATTATCTCCACGAAGGCGACACACCAGTGGAAGACACATTATAGTAGAAAGCATCAGAAAAGCTGCGGAATCCTTGCTGGAGTCCGCAGCTTCTTTTGCGTTTTATATTTTGTTCGGATTGTGTCTGCCTAATTCACCATCGCGTGTGAAACGATGGCAAGTTGGACGTCTAATTCACCGTTGCGTGTGAAACGATGGCAAGTTGGAGGTCTAATTCACCGTTGCGTGTGAAACGATGGCAAGTTGGAGGTCTAATTCACCGTCGCGTGCGAAACGATGGCAAGTTGGAGGTCTAATTCACCATCGCACGCGAAACGATGGCAAGTTAAGCGGCCCCCTCTCAGCTACACCGTTTCAGGCGCCAATGATTCCTTCGTTCTCTCCTCACCATAATGCGTCTCCAAGAAGTCCTCCCGCTCCTCATCGGAAATCTTTTCGATGCCGATGCCGGTGGCGGCAAGGAGGATCGATATGAACGGCACGACCAGATTGAATATCGCGTAAGGGGCATATTCCCAGGCTGCGACACCGAGCACGCCATAGATGAAGACACCGCATGTGTTCCACGGGATGAAGACGGAGGTCAGTGTGCCGCCATCTTCAAGTGCACGTGAAAGGTTCTTCGAGTGCAGGTTCTTTTCGATATAGGTCCGCAAAAACATTCGTGAAGGGACGACGATGGATATATATTGCTCCGAACACGTTGCATTTGTTGCGAACGCAGCGACGATCGTTGAAGTGACGATGCCGAGTGTCCCTTTGGCGATTTTGATGACCTGTTTCATAATGGCCTGCAGCATGCCGCTGTATTCCAGGATGCCGGCGAAGGTCATGGCGACGATGGTCATCGATACCGTATACATCATTGATTCGAGGCCGCCGTTATTGAAGAGTTCATTGATCATATCGTTATTGGATTCGATGACATAGCCGCCCTGTAGTGTGGCAATCGCAGTTCCCAGATCTCCGCCCTGTACAATGATATGGCAAAGGAAGCCTAGGACGATGCCGACGATCAGTGCAGGGATGGCGGACATTTTGAAAGCGATGCATATAATTACGGTAAGCGGAACGAGCAGGAGCCACGGAGAAATGATGAACTGTCCATCAAGCGACTGCATCATACCGGCAATCTCAGCGTCATTGGCATTACCCTGGCCTCCGAACTGGCGGCCGAGGAAGAAGAAGGCCGTCAGTGCAATGATGAGCCCCGGGATGGTCGTATAGAACATGTGCTTGATATGTACAAAAAGATCCGTATTCGTGAGTCCTGAAGCAAGGTTTGTCGTATCCGACATCGGGGACATCTTGTCACCGAAATAGGAGCCGGATATGACTGCGCCTGCCACCATCGCTGGCGGGATCCCCATGCTCATGCCGATGCCCATTCCTGCAACACCGACCGTCGCCATCGTGGACCAGGAACTGCCGATGGACAGCGCCACAATCGCACAGAGCAACGTGATGGTGACGAGGAACAATGCCGGGCTGATCAGTGCAAGGCCATAATAGATCATCGTAGCGACGATGCCGCCGCCGATCCATGATCCGATGACGAGTCCGACGAGTATGATGATGACGATTGCCGGCAGTGCCAGCCGTATTCCCTTATACATCATATCCTCGATTTCTTTCCATTTATATCCATAAAATAGTGCGACGATCGCTGCGGAAGCGGTCCCAAAAATGAGCGGCAGATGTGGATCCTGTCCCAGCCAAATGACCGCAGTACCCATTGCTGTAATCATGAGCAGTAGTGGAAGCAGCGCCATGAAGATATTGAATTCTTTCTTTTCTCTTTGTTTTTCCATATTTATCACCCAAGCATGATTATATAACAGATGTAGCATGATGATGAAATGATTATAAAAATATTTGGTATATTTTATGGATAGTATTGTGATGGAGAGGGTTAAAGGTGAACAGGAGAAGCAGCAGAGGAGCCTCTTTGGTTTAGAAAATGTACAAAAGGTGAATTTAAAGAGAGAGAAGGCAAAGGGAGGGACTTTCATGAAAACATCGGCAGATGTCATCATCGATCTGATTGAAAGGTTTAATGTCCATGACCCAGGGGCAAGAAGGGCCCATGGAAACGGTGACCATCACGAAGCAGCTGTGTATCTTAATGAGGAAGGCAGGGAAATCTTCGGGGGTGTCACGAAAGCAACTGTCCGGCTGTCGAATGCAGCGACTTCGGAAAAGATGCCGGACGAGCTGGTAAACATCAAAGGGTGTTCAGTCAGGTTTCATCATCGATTGAGGCCGATTGATATCATCGGAGTCAATTTCCCCTACTTTCCATTGGGCACGGCAGCGGAAGTGACCAGTGTGATGTTGAACATCGGAGTATATTTGAATGATAAGTCGGCAGGTCGATTCTTCAGCATATTCCGCCCAGGGCGACTCTACCGCGATCTGGATACGATACTGAAGTGGCTGCCAAAACGGACGGATATGGACTATAAATATTATACGGCGCAAAGCTATGGGGAGGATCCATTCAAATTCCGACTGGACTATGATCCCCAGACGAGCAATATAGAACTTTATGCCGAGAAGGATGCACATGTGACGGAATACCAGCCGGAAGGTGAAATGCATCTCGGGCACATTTCAGTGGACCAGGAACCGGCCGGTCAGGAAATAAAGTTCATGGATACGATGAACGCGCCATTCGGCCGCGATCCGAACGGAGAGATTCCTCTGCTCCGCCATTTCCTATACAGGCGTTCTTTTCTCGGGCGCATGGAGGAAGCGGAACTTGATCAGGAGAAATTCAGGATGCTCGAGGAACTCTGGAGAGAAGAAGAACTTTTCGTACTGATGAAAAGTCCGGAACTCCATGATCAGGTGCGGAGCCTGTTCGAATCGGGCATCCGTATGTCAGTCAGTGAGTTCAGAAGGCTGCTTGATCAGGCATATGATATGGAATACGAGCCAGGAAGCATCCGAAATTATATGGAGACTGTGTGGGGACACTTCAAGGATGAAGCTGATGATGGTGAGCGGACACGCTACCAGGAGCTGCAGGGTACTTCCGATATCGATGAAATCCATACTTTCATAGGGGAAATGGCATTGAAGTATGAAGTGCCTGAGCTGCTTGACTCGATTGTCGTCAAAGTTCTCGGGAGAAGAGAAGTGCAGAGGGTACAGAAAGGAAGGATATAGATGTTGAATAGAAAATACGACTTGAATGATGGCAGCACATTGCCGGAAATTGGACTGGGCACGGTGAATATACGGGGTGCCAAAGGTGTGAACAGTATTGTGACGGCCATTGAAGAGAACGGCTACCGTCTCATCGACACATCCACGAACTACAATAATGAAGGGGTAGTTGGGGAAGCCATCCGGCGTGCAGATGTGCCGCGCGAACAACTGATCATCAGCTCCAAGCTTCCGGGCTCGGCGCATGACTATGATAAGGCAATAACGATGATCCAGGAGTCGCTGTACCGCATAGGCATCGACTACTTCGATAAATACCTCATCCATTGGCCTTTGCCGAAACAGGAAAAATATGTCGAGGCATGGCAGGCACTGATCGACGCCCAGAAGTTCGGACTGATCAAGACCATCGGGGTATCGAACTTCCTCGCTGAACACCTCGAGCGTCTTATTGAAGAGACCGGTGTCACACCGGCGACGAACCAGATTGAACGCCACCCATATTTCAACAATAAGGAACTGGTGGAGACGAACAGGAAGCACGGTATATTGACCGAGGCGTGGAGCCCATTCGGCCGAAAGATCAATGATGTTCTGGAAAACCCGGTGATAAAGGAAATCGCCAATAAATATGCCAAGTCCCCGGCGCAGGTCATCATACGATGGAATGTTCAGAACGGGGTCCTGGTCATACCGAAATCCGATTCCAAAGCCCACCAGTGGGAGAACCTCGATGTGTACGGATTCGAATTGACGGAGGAAGACCTGGAAGCGATAGATGCCCTGGACAAAGGAGAGCCGGGCAGGGTGGAGGACCAGCATCCGAATGAATATGAGGAATATGTATAGTACAGGTCATCATCCCATATAACAAAATAGAACGTCCCCAGATGTAGTGCATCCGGGGACGTTCTATTCATTTCTCCACTTTGATCTCTTCGTATTTCCTGAACCATTCCGGGAAGATTTTCTTGAAGGGAACCGGTTTGAATTCGCCGTCCACTTTTTTGACGACGATATGGGTGGTTGTCCCTTCTGTACATACTTCTCCAGCAGCGTTGACGACCTGGTAGCCATATGTCGTCCGTATTCCGGTATTCTCTTCGATCCATGTACGTACCGAAGCACGATCTCCGTATTTCAATGCTTTCCTGTAGGTGACATCGACATTATAGACGGGAGCGTAGTATCCTTCGCGCTCCATCGCGACATAGTCGTAGCCGATGTCCTCGATAAGCTGCATGCGTCCCACTTCAAACCATTTCAGGTAATTGCCGTGGTAGATGACACCCATCATATCCGTATCTGCATACATGATCTGTATTTCTCTTTCGGAAACGTAACCTTGTTCCATTGCATACTTCCTTTCTCTCTTTTATCTGTAGAAACATTATAACAGACAGGCAAAGCCGGGTCTTCGGAAGCTGTTCGATGCCGTGCCGAGCAGGCACAATGAGATCACGTTCTGCACAGGGTCCTACGGCTCCACGTCGGACAACGACCTGTTCGAGATCATCGAACTCGCCAAAGAACACATCCACTTCGTCCATGCGCGGAACGTCAAATGGACTGGGGAACGCTCCTTCCAGGAGACGTCCCACTCCGTGCATGACGGCTCGCTCGATATGGTGGGCATCGTCGAAAAGCTCATCGAAAGCGGTGTCGACGTGCCGATCCGTCCGGACCACGGCCGCATGATCTGGGGCGAGACGGGCAGACCGGGCTATGGCCTCTACGACCGTGCACTCGGTGCTGCCTACCTGAACGGCATCATCGATACAGTAAATAGAAAATAAAAGAAAAGGATAAGTTTGACTTATCCTTTTCTCGTATTAATGGGCAATATGATAGGCGTTCAGATCGAAATGGTTGATATCGAGGAATTTCGCAAGGGGGACAAGTGCTGCGCCGAGGGCGCTGGACTGTGTACCGAGCGGCGAGATGAGGATGTCCCCATAATCGATGAACGATGATGTAAGGCCGGGCTTGAGTTCATCAAGCAGTTCCGGATATTTCGAAAATATGGTGCTGTTGATGACCAGCTTTTTAGGATTGAAGACATTGATGATGTTGTTCAGTCCGACGGTGATGAAGGAGATGTAGTCTTCGAATATGGCCTTCGCCTTCTCGTCCGCCTTCAGGGATTCATATGTCGGAAATTCAATGAGGGAGATGCCTGCGTCGGCAAGCGAGCGGGTGAGGACCTCGTCTGAAGCATAGCGCTCGAAGCATCCTCTGTTTCCACATCGGCACTCGATGCCGTCCTGCTTGATAATCATATGTCCAACCTCCCCGGCATAACCGGAAAAGCCATGGAACACTTCATTGTTCAGCAGGATGCCGAGCCCGATACCGCTGGACAGCGTCATACTGTAGAGGTTCGTCTCGTATGCAGTGAACGACTGTTCGGCACGGACGGACATATTGGCGTTGTTGTCGATATGGACAGGCACTTCGAATCGTTCCTCAAGCTCGGACAGAAGCGGCTTCAAATCAAGCTGCTGCGGCGGAGAGTAGAGCAGTTCCAGTTCGGCATTGACGATGCCATGGAGACTGATGCCGATGCCGACGAGCTGGTTCGGCCGATAGACTTCATTGTACTGGCTGATGACGGGCTCGAGTAGAGTAGGCAGCAGTTCGGCAAGTGTGTCCGTATGACGGATGTCGAAATCATGGATGTTGTTGTAGACGGTCATGCCTTTGAGATTGATGAGCATGATGCGTATATGGGAACGGTCGATGTCGATGCCGATGGAATATGTGCTCATCGGATCAAGTTCCAGGATGATCGGCCGACGGCCGGGCTGTGCATAGTTTTCAACCGGCTTTTCAATGACCAGCGACTGGTCGATCAGTTCATTCACCTGTGAAGAGACCGTCGCCTTGTTCAGTCCGGTGCGTTTTGATATGTCCACCCTTGAAATGGAGCGGCTGCGGATGATATCTTCAAGTACAAGTCTGCGGTTCATCGTTTTAATATAGTTCGAATCACCAGTAACCATAAGGTACACCTCGTTTTGGTTTGTTAGATAAACTAATATTACCAAATAGTTATACAATGAGCAATTTCATTTACCATAAAATAGGAGGAAGAATGATGACTACCCCTTTCAATACAAATCTTAAAGACCAGGTTGCAGTCGTCACAGGCGGTGGCGGTGGCCTTGGTTCATACTTTTGCCGTGCACTTGCGGATGCTGGTGCCAAAGTTGCTGTTCTCGGCCGTACACTGGAGCCCTGTGAAACGGTGGCTTCCGAAATAAAGGGGGCACACTGCTCTATCTGGCTGACCATAAGGCCTCCGGATTCGTTACCGGCATCGTCATTCCGGTCGACGGCGGTTTCTCTGCATACTCAGGTGTCTAAGACAGGATCATATGAACAATAGAACAGGCTGTCCCCAAAGTGGGGACAGCCTGTTTTCATTTCTACCTCTTCACTTCTCGTGTTGCATCGAGCACATCCGCCATCTTCGATATATCCTCTGTGGCGAAATCCCCGCTGATCGTATGCTTGTACAGCATATTTCCGAGTGCATTCTGCAGGATGTCCTGTTCTCCAAGACCATTCATCAGTCCATGGATGACACCTGCAGTGAAGGCGTCACCCGTACCGATCCGGTCGAGTATCTCCACTTCATAGGCGTCCGTCTCCCTGATACCATCCTTTGAAGACAGCATCCCCTTGATGATGTTCCTGTTGGAATGGACGACGGTGCGCTGTGTGAATGCAATATATTCTATATCATATGCAGTATGCAGCTTTTCAAGTATCGGAGCCAGGGTATCGGCATCCGGGTTGCGTTCAAGGCCATCCTTGACCTCTTTGCCGTCTTCCTTCAGCTCGAGCGGCTCATATCCGAAGATCACATCACAATGTTTGATGAACTGCGGCATCGTAGACCGTGCTTCGTCAAAGGACCAGAGGTTGCCCCTGAAATTGAGGTCGGCACTGATTTTAAGTCCCATCTCTTTAGCCGTCTCCACTGCCCGGAGCAGCACCTTCTGGAGTTCTGTGTTGAGGGCAGGGGTGATGCCGCTGAAATGGAACCAGTCATATCCTTCGAATGCCGTCTTGAAATCATAGTCTTCAACTGTCGACTGCTCGAAGCTTGAGTATTTGCGGTCATAGATGACGGAGGAGGAGCGGATGTTGAACCCCTGTTCGAGGAAGTATGTCCCCATCCGCTGGCCGCCCGTCCGGATATGACGCGTCTCCACATCGTTGCTCTTCAAAAGGGAGAGCGTACGCCTGCCAAAGGCATTGTCAGGCAGGGAAGTGATCATTGCAGTATCCACACCTGAGGCGGCGAGGCTCATTGCAACATTCATTTCACTGCCGCCGATGTTGACATTCATTTGATCGGCCGTTCTGAAAGTGTCCGATGGATCCGTGCTCAGACGCATCATGATTTCCCCGAATGTAATGAATTTCATGCCTATTCCCCTTTCAATGCTTTCTGATATGTGGCGACGAATGATTCAGTGTTTTCTTTGACGACTTCCGGGTTCGAACCATCATAACCTTTGGCGAGTGCACTGCCGATGCCGATGGCGAAAGCTCCGTTCTCCATCCAATCAGCCATGTTCTCCTTGTTGACGCCCCCGGAAGGCATAAGGTTTGCATGCGGCATCGGTCCTTTGATGTCCTTGATGAATGACGCACCGAGCACACCGCCAGGGAAGATCTTGATGACATCCACGCCGGCTTTCATCGCTTCTGCGACTTCCGTCGCCGTCGCACATCCAGGCAGGTAGGGGATCTGATTCAGGTTGCAGAGGGCTGCGACATCCTTGTCGAAGTGCGGGCTGACGATATACTGTGCGCCCCGCCTGATCGCTTCATCCGCAGTCTCCCGCGACATGACCGTGCCTGCACCCACACATGCTTCACTGTTAGTTGCGAAATGCTCGATCAGCTCACTTGCCTTCGGTGTCGTGTAGGTGATTTCTATATTTTTGATTCCACCTTCGATGATGTTTTCGACCATCTTCACCGTATCCTCGAAACCTTTTCCACGCACAACTGCAATCAGGTAGTTTTCACGGATTTCGTTCAGAACATCAAATTTCTTCATTGGTATTGTCCTCCTCAAATGTCTTGACTGTCCATTACTTTAACTATACATTAAATAGTAATAAACAATTTACTAAAACGATTTAGTAGTTAGGGGTATTATATCATGAAAAAGGTGACAATTAAAGATGTTGCACAGGAAGCGGGCGTCTCCACGAGCACCGTTTCCCAGTATCTGAATGGGCGCTACCATTATATGGGGGAGGAGACGAAGGAGCGTGTCGCGGAAGCAGTGGAAGCCCTTGGCTACCGGCCCAACTATATGGCAAGAAACTTGAAGAGTGCCTCCACGAAGACCATCGGCATCATCGTCTCGAATATACTGCACCATTTTGCAGTCAGCGTAACGAGAAAAATTGAAGATTATTGCGACCGGGATGGCTACAACCTCATCATTTGCAATGCTGATGACGATCCAAAGAAGGAGCGGAAGTATATTGATGGTCTCCTTGAGAAGCAGGTGGATGGACTCATCATCATGCCGACGCGGGGGAATGACGACCTCTATCGGAAACTCGCCGCCCAGCAGTTTCCGATCGTATTCATCGACCGGTATGTGGAAAATATAGATATCCCTGCATTCAAGCTGGATAATCATCATGCGATTTCCCTGGCGGTCGATTACTTGAAGGGGAGGGGAGCGGAGACTTTCTACTATATAGGTGCCTCGGATGACATGTCACTCACCCCTCGGATTGAACGGCTTGCGGCATTCAGGGAGATTGTAGGGAAGATGGGCGTGCCCCATCATGTCATCACCGCCACCAACGAATCATTGTATGAAAAGGTGGAAGCGGAGTTCAAAAGTGGAGAAGCGGCAAGCGTAGTACTGGCGAATGACTTTGCACTGATGGCCTTTCTGAAATATGCAAACAACCATGATCTGGATCTCGAGACGAACAATCATCTTGTGGCAATCGATGACCTTCCACTTGCCGGGGTGTACCGCCCGGAAATCACAACCATTGCCCAACCGATTGATGAAATTGCAGAAGAAGCCTATAGGAATGTTATGGGAAGTCTTCAAAATGAAGCGCCCAGAAAATATCCGATATACAATTTTAAAGGTGAGATAATGGAAAGATAACCGGCAAATGAGCCGGTTTTTTTAATGATGTATAAGTAAACGTTTCCAATGGAAATCTTATTTGAAGTAACCGTTTACACTCATTGACTTGATTACAGATACCCCATATAATTAGTTAGTCTAACTAACCAAAGGAGTGATCCGGTGCGTATCGAACAGGAATTTTTTGATGCCTATATGGCAATACACCGCCCTTATATCAATCGGGCAAACAGCATCCTGTCTACTTATAATCTCTACAGCTCACAGTGGCTGATACTGAAGGACATCGCAAAGAAAGGCAAGACGACTTCCGTCGATGTGAGCCGGCGGCGGGGAATCGAGAAGCCTACGGCGACGAAAGTGATCAAGCATCTGCTTGAACTCGATCTTATCGAGTCCACCCCGGGTGAGGATCGCCGCATCAAGTATTTGACGATGACGGAAAAAGGAAAGCATCTTTTTGACGAAGTCAGCGATAAGATGAATCATATGCAGCGGGAGGTGCTGGAGGATTTTGAAATCGAAGAGGTCGAAGAATTGATCATGTCACTCAGAAGAATGAATATATAGGGAGGTGTGCTGCTTTGCAGAATAAAGATTATTCAAATGATGGAATCTGGACAAAGGAATTTATCGTCATATTCATGTACCATTTCATCATCATGTTCGCCATGTATGTCTCAATGGTCACGATTGGGAGTTTTGCAATCGACAATTACAATGCTTCCGCGAGCACGGCGGGTCTCGTAGCAAGCATTTTCATAATAGGGGTTCTCGTGGGACGTGCGCTGACCGGTCAGCAGATCAACCGCTTGGGGGCACGGCGCCTCCTATATATAGGAACAATCATGTTCTTTGCAACATATGTCCTTTATTTCATTGATGGCGGCTTGTCGCTGCTCATCATCACGCGTTTCCTCAATGGTTTTGCGACCGGTCTGATCAGTACTGCACTCAATACACTGGCGACCATATCAGTTCCTGAAAATCGCAGGGGAGAGGGCATCAGCTACTTCAGCCTGAGTTTTGTACTCGGCTCGGCAATCGGCCCATTTCTCGGTTTCCTGTTGGCAGGTATGATTCCATACAGCATGATGCTGCTGATTGTTTTAGTGCTGGTGCTGATTGTGGCCATGACCATTCCGATGATCCGCACGAACAACATCAAACGTCCAATGAAGCCGACTGTAAAGGGTTTCAAGATGGTCGACCGCGATGCACTGCCGATGGGCTTCTCAATTCTATTCATGGGCCTTGCGTACGCAGGCGTGCTGTCCTTCCTGAACATGTATGCACAGGAAGTGAATCTCGTGACTGCAGCAAGTTTCTTCTTCATCGTCTATGCAGTATCCATTACATTGACGCGTCCATTTACAGGTAAACTGATGGACCAGAAAGGCGCCAACATCGTCCTGTATCCTGCATTCATACTGATGGCAATAGGATTCTTCATGCTTGGAAGTGCCACGACGGGGCTGGTCCTCCTGGCTTCCAGCGTCCTCATCGGTTTCGGTTACGGAAACTTCCAGTCCATTGCCCAGACTGTCTGTGTCAACCTGGCTTCCCGGGAGAACGTAGGGCTTGCGACCAGCACATATTTCATCATGCTTGAAATAGGCTTGGGATTTGGGCCATTCTTCCTTGGATTCCTTGTTCCATCACTCGGTTATGGCGGGCTCTATCAGTTCCTCGTCATTTCCGTGCTCATTGCGATGGGTATATTCCATTTCGTCTACGGTCGTCATGAGAGTGCCGAGAAGCATATGTCGCAACAGAACTTGAAATAGATGAAGATTTAAGAAGAAGGGGCCGGAATTTAATTCCGGCCCCTTTTACATATAATAGAGGGTAAACTCAAGGTCCTTTTCCAGATGTAGGCGGATAAGCCTCTTTGCCTTCTCTCCATTACGCTCCTCGATCGCCTCCACAACTTCCTCGTGCTCTTCAATGAGGTTCGGCCGCTGTTTTTCCACTACTGTTCTACTGAAGAAGTAGATGACCGAATTGAGCCGCTCATATGTTTCCGAGAGGAACGGGTTCCGGATGGCTTCCACCAGTTTTTCATGGAAGAATTTATTAGCCGACAAGGTTTCTTCTTCCGGTCCTTCCTTTGCCCTTTCTATTGATTGCTTTAGAGCATTCATATCTTCTTTTCCATAAAGCAGCACAGCTTTCTCTACAGCATGTGTTTCAATCAGGATACGCATCTCGAAGAGGTTTCTGTAGTCTTCTGGAGAAGGTTTATATATATGTCCATTTTTGATCAGATACTCGAACTCAAGTTGTTTGAGCACCTCTCTGATTGGTGTCCTGCTGACACCATAGAGTTTGGCCAATTTCACTTCGGTCAACTTTTCCTCTTCATCGAACCGCCGGTTAAGGATGTCTTCCCGGATCTTTTCATATAAAGATATATTTCTACTCATAGTTCCCACCTCGAAAATCATTATACAGTAAATATCCCGCTTTTAAATGTATACATTTATAATATTTTAGTATACAATAAGTTCAGTAAACGTTTTCAAAGGAGAGATTATTGTGAATATTGGTTTTATCGGCCTGGGGATCATGGGCGCACCAATGGTCAAGAACTTATTGGGTCATAGGCATACAGTGTTTGTAAATGATGTAAACAAGGAGGCGGAAGCACGGGTGGTGGAACAGGGTGCTACATCTGTGGGTTCTCTGCAGGAGATGGCAGAGCGTGCGGATGCCATCATAACGATGCTGCCCAATGGTGCCATAGTGAAAGAGGTGCTGTTCAAATCTGAGGATGCACTGTATCCACATCTTAAAGAAGGACAGATGGTCATTGATATGAGCTCTTTGGCTCCAACGGATTCCATTGAAATCAACGGGATTCTCGAAGCGAAGCACGTCATTTTTGCTGATGCACCTGTCAGTGGCGGAGAGCCGTTGGCGATAACCGGTGAACTGTCAGTGATGATGGGGTGCAGTGCGGACCACTTTAACAGTTTGAAAGCAGTCGTTGAGCCGATGTCCAAATCAGTCATCAGGGTGGGTGATGTTGGAGCGGGAAGTACCGTAAAACTTGCCAACCAGATTATCGTCAACACGAATATTGCAGCGCTGGCAGAAGCTGTCGTACTGGCCAAAAACTTTGATATAGACCTTGAAGCCATGTTTGAGGCAATCAGGAACGGCCTGGCCGGTTCGAATGTCATGGAAGCGAAGTTTCCTAAAATGATTGATGAGGATTATAAGGCGGGCGGTACAATCAACATCAATTTCAAAGATCTCCATAATGTGACTTCAACAAGCGACCAGGAACAGATCACCCTCCCATTGACGAATATGGTCAAGGAAATGTATAAATCCGAAATCATAAATGGAAACGGAATGAACGACCATTCAGGAATCATCAAGTATATCGAAAGAATAAATGGGAGGTAGGTGAATATGATGGATAAAGAGCTTCTTAAAGACGTTCCGGACTGCAATCCGGAAAGGGATTTCGAAAACTTTAACTATAAAGTGGTCGTGCTCGATGATGATCCGACGGGTACTCAGACGGTCAAAGACCTGAACGTCTACACTGCTTGGGACGAAGCACTGGTCAGGGACGGGTTCATGTCGGACAACAACATGTTCTACATCATGACCAACTCAAGGGCATTTACCGAGGAGAAGACGATTGCTGTACACAAGGATATTATCGAAGTTCTTGATAAAGTTTCAAAAGAGCTCGAGCAGCCCTACCTTGTAATCAGCAGGGGTGATTCCACATTGAGGGGACATTCATATATAGAGCCTAAAACGATAGATGAAGCCAGCGAAGGCGGATTTGATGCGGTATTTCATATACCAGCCTTCTTCGAAGGCGGCCGTTATACTTACGGTGGCGTGCATTACCTGCAGGAAGGTGACCAGTTCGTTCCTGTAAATGAGAGTGAATTCGCAAACGATTCGACATTCGGATTCAGTGCTGGAACAATGGCCGGGTATGTCGCAGAGAAGAGTGAAGGGGCAGTGTCCGTTGATGAAGTGAAGCATATCGACCTCGATATGTTGAGAGGGTGTGACGATGCCCAGCTTCTCGAGTTCTTTGACTCATTGTCGAACTTCGATTCGGTTGTAGTGGATGCAGTCCATGACAATGATCTTGCATTCTTCACCTCTGTGCTTATGGATTATCTCAACAGGGAAGACAGAAAATTCATCTTCCGTACGGCAGCCTCCTTTGTGAAATCGATCTGTGCGACGCCAGGAGAGGTACTCCAAGCAGATGAAATTGCAGATAAACAGGATGGACATGGCGGCATCATCGTTGTCGGGTCGCATGTCGAGAAGACGACCCAGCAGCTCAAGCATCTGCTGGATCATTCAAGCATCATACCCCTTGAATTCGAAGTGGACAGGGTCAAGGATGCTGAAGAACTGAAAGAATATATCCATACCATCAGAAAGCATGTCGAGGAGCAGATTAATGGCGGCAGGAACGTAGTGATATATACCTCCCGTAAACTGATCAGCACTGACGATAAGTTTGAAAGTCTTGAAATATCCAAGCGGATTTCGGAAAGCCTCGTCGAAATCGTCTCGACACTTGATGTGAAGCCAAGGTTCATCATTGCAAAAGGTGGAATCACATCAAGTGATGTGGCGACGATCGGACTTAATGTGAGAAAAGCGCGGGTACTCGGTCAAGCGGATAAAGGAATTCCTGTATGGAAAACGATGGCTGAAGCGAAGTATCCAAATATGCCCTACATCGTCTTCCCAGGCAATGTCGGTGGCGTAGAAACATTGTATAGCGTATATAATAAATTGGATAGGGGAGAATAGGCGTATGTTGATGATACTATTCATTTTGGCACTGGCTGTACTGTTTCTTCTGATTTTGAAATTTAAGCTGGAGCCCTTCATCGCATTGTTGATCACATCGTTTGGTCTTGCCTTGGCTGTGCAGATACCGATTGCTGAAGCCTCGTCCATCATTGCAGAAGGCTTCGGTAATACATTGGCCGGAGTAGGTATACTGATCGGACTTGGAATTGTCTTTGGGCAGTTCCTGGCAAAATCAGGAGCAGTGGAGAAGATTGCCGAAGGCATCCTTTCCATCACAGGGGTCAAGAAATCCCCGGCAGGATTGGCACTGACGGGGTCCATAGTTTCCATCCCCGTCTTCTTTGATGCAGCATTTGTCATCCTGAACAAGGTGATCAAAAGTTTGACCAAAAAAACGGGGATCGCCAAAATCACATTTGTAACCGCTTTAGCCGTTGGACTGATCGTTTCACACAGCATGGTCATTCCGACACCAGGCCCCCTTGTTGTGGCGGAGAATATCGGGGTGGACCTCGGTATATTCCTGATGATGGGAATATTCGTCGCAGTCATCGCCACACTCGTTGGTGGGTATGGTTACGGGATGTTCATCGGTAAAAGGATAAAGACAGAAGAAATTGAAGATGAAATGGAAGAAGTCCAAGAAGAAACAGATGAACGGCCAAATGGAAAAGAAATCACCAAAAGCCTCTCGTTCGGTCTGATTGCGTTACCGATTGTGCTGATACTGAGCAATACAGTAGCGCAACTCTTCATACCGGAGAACCCTCTGGCAGCATTCTTTGCGTTTGTCGGTGACAAGAACGTTGCGCTCCTCATCGCAGTGCTCGTGTCATTGCTTGTGCTAAAGCCGTATATCGCCGGAGAATACAAAGTCCAATTCAATAAATCCATGCAGGATGCCGGGAGTATCCTACTGATCACGGGCGCCGGTGGTGCTTTTGGAGCGGTAATCAATGCGAGTGGAATGGGAGACTACCTTATTGAAATGATGACAAGTTGGAATATACATATTCTACTCCTCGCTTTCATATTCACCCAGATACTCAGGGCATCACTTGGGTCTGCAACAGTGGCGCTTGTCACGACTTCAAGTATACTCGGACCTCAAGTTGCAGAACTTGCCGTTTCACCAGTTCTTCTGGCCCTTGCCATCTGTTCCGGTGCAATCGGTCTCTCATTGCCGAACGACTCCGGTTTCTGGGTTGTGAACAGGTTTGGTAATCTGACGGTTCCACAAACGCTCAAAGCCTGGTCCCTTGGCGGATTCGTAGCCGGGCTCACTGGCATTACACTTGTTTATATCATGCATTTCATCACTATACTTTAGGATTCAAGTAGATGTTCACACCTGCCAATATAGAGAAATGTATTGTTGATTTTATCAATTATTTGAAAATTGTGATATAATCTTGGGTACATTATATACTGATGGGGGTAATTGGGATGAAGCTTTTGACTTTTTATAGTGATGGAAAACTCAAACCAGGTGTACTGACAAAAAAAGGTGTCCTGGACATCTCAGGCTCCTATCCGACATTGATCGAAGCCATTGTAAGATATAAAGGGTTGGAAGAGTTTCTGCAGTTTGCACTCGAGGAGGAGTGTGAATTCTTCCTGGACCCCCGCAAAGTGGATCTGGGCCCCGCAATAGACTGTTCTGAAAAGATCATCTGTGTGGGCCTGAACTATAGGAAACATGCAGAAGAGTCGAATATGCCGGTACCGGAGCATCCGATCCTCTTCAGCAAGTACAGGAACAGCCTGTCCGGAAACGGGGAGACGGTCGGCATCCCATCTGAAGCTTCCCAGGTGGATTATGAGGCCGAACTTGCCATCATCATCGGCAGGGAAGCCAAGGAAATCAGCGAGGAAGATGCCGAAGACTACATATTCGGCTACAGTGCCGCGAACGACCTGTCCGAACGGGCCTTCCAGTTCAGAAGCGTGCAGTGGCTGCTGGGTAAGAACCTGGATGGGTTCTGTCCTTTGGGTCCGTATCTCGTCACGCAGGATGAAATAGAGGATCCGAATAAACTGCGAATCAGCTGCAGCGTCAATGGAGAAGTCCGGCAGGATTCCAATACGAATGACATGATCTTCAAGTGCGAGAAGCTGGTCAGCTATATTTCACACTATATGACGCTGAAGCCGGGAGATGTCATCCTCACGGGAACACCGGAAGGCGTCGCCATGGGTCATGAAGAAGGTCATCGGCCATGGCTTCAGGATGGTGATGAGGTCACTGTCGAAATCGAGCAGCTGGGCAGGCTCACCACATATATGGAAGCGGAGTAGCAAGCATTCCATTTGATTTGTTTCCGAATGAAGCGCACCATGGAATCATAGACATTCGAGGAGGCGAACATGCAATGAGAATATTGGTTATTGGCGCAAATGGCCAGATCGGCAGAATGGTCGTTGATAAACTGAAGGAGAGCGAGCATGATCCGGTCGCAATGGTACGCAAGGAAGCGCAGGCGGAGGCTCTGCATCAAAAGGGCATAAAGACCGTCATCGGCGACCTGGAACAGGATTTCTCGCATGCTTTTGAAGATATCGACCTCGTGCTGTTCACGGCTGGTTCCGGTGCGAAGACGGGTGCCGACAAGACGATCCTGATCGACCAGGAAGGTGCGATGGAATCGATCGATCTCGCCAAGGAAAATGGTGTGAAGCACTTTGTGATGGTCAGTGGCATGGGTGTAGAGAAAGCCAGAGAGGCGGATGATGCAATGCGTCCATACATGCATGCGAAATTCCGTGCGGATGAGCACCTTGAAGCATCCGGAGTACCATATACCATCCTCCGGCCCGGAAGGCTGACGAATGATGACGGCAAAGGCTCGGTGGACTTCTATGAATATGAAGGGGAAACACGCTACGGGGAAGTACCGCGTGCGGATGTCGCAAGCGTACTCGTTGAAATCATCAATGCGAAACCTGAGAACAGGCTCTATTATCTCATCGGCGGAGATACCCCTGTCGCCGAAATCCTATAGACTCATATCGATGATCGACCCGGCTGAGATGCCGGGTTTTTTATTATTCAACAATGTAAACGATTTCATTAAATAAAAATTCAGAAAATGTAGAATATTTTGTGTAGAAGTGTTAATGTATCGGTAATTATATCCTGGCATCCGCTCTGGAGTGGGCCTGGAACCAATCATAAGGAAGGTGAGCAGATGAAGCAGAAAACACGAGAACCGATCATGAACTACAGGATATGGATCGGCTTCCTCATCATTTTCATCCTGTTGAATCCCTGGTATTTCCCGTCCGGAGACCCGGTGCTGGTCTATGGCGTACCGCTCTGGGCACTGGTGATCATGGGAGTGACGGTCGTGTTGTCGCTCTACATCACATATGTCATCCGGTACCACTGGGAGGTTGAGGACGAAGAAGAATCAGGAGAGGGGGAGAAGTAGATGGAACTGGCGTTTTCAGGGACGTCCGGGATTCTGATCATGCTGTTCTACGGCATCATCATGCTGCTGATCGGGGTCGGAACATATATGAGAAACAGGAACGTACATAGCAGTATGGAAGAATACTACCTCGGGGGCAGGGGGCTCGGGACGATGGTCCTGTTCTTCACCTTCTTCGCCACCCAATACAGCGGCAATACGGTCATCGGCTATTCCGCTGAGGCCTACCGCGTTGGGTATGCGAACCTTGTGAGCATACCGTTCTTCATCATGATCATCCTCGTCTACCTGCTTTTTGCACCGAGGATGTATAAGCTGAGCAAGAAGCACAATATCGTGACACCGGTGGATTGGCTGGAGATGAAGTTCAAATCGAAGGCCGTCTCCATACTCGCAGCAATCATCATGCTGTATGCTCTGGGCAACTTTCTGCTCGAGCAGCTGATTGCAATCGGTCAGGGTGTTGCGGGACTGACGGGCGGTACGGTGCCGTATCAGGCAGGCGTCATATTCTTCATCGTCATCATGGTGGTATACGGCTGGCTCGGCGGCATGCGTTCGGTCGCCTATACGGATACGATGCAGGGCATCGCGCTGCTCGTCGGCGTATTCATGCTGCTGATCGGCACAATCGTCTACTTCGGCGGCCTCCCGGCGGCCGGAGACTACATCCGGACATATTCTCCTGAGAACCTCGGGGTGCCGGAGGGCGGTGGACTGGTCCGGTGGACAAACTTCCTTATACTCGTCGGCATCGGGGCGGCAGTCTACCCGAATGCCATCCAGCGGATCTTCTCCGCCAAGAGTGAACGGTCGCTCAAACGGTCCCTTACGCAGATGGCATGGATGCCGTTTTTGACGGCGGGTGTCGTATTCGTCATCGGAATCCTTGCCTATACCGCCTTCCCGGACCTCAGCGTGGAGGAATCAGAACAGATTGTCGGAATGATGGCCAGCGCCATCGCCAATGAGAACATCATCTTCTACATCGCGATGGTGCTCCTGTTCGGCGGAATCATTGCAGCCATCGTCTCTACTGCAGACTCTGTGCTGCTTACATTCTCATCCATCGTATCGAAGGATATATACGGACGGTACATCAATCAGGAGGCTTCCGACAACAAGAAGATAATGGTCGGGAAGATCGTCGGTGTCATCGCGGTGGCATTCCTGCTGATGGTCGCATGGAACCCGCCCGGCACACTGTATCAGGTCTTCGTCCTCAAGCTTGAAATCCTTGTCCAGGTGGCACCGGCCATCATACTCGGCCTCTACTGGGAACGGAGCCATGCTAAATCCGTGTTTGCCGGCATGCTCGCCGGTGCACTGGTTGCAGCGGTATTCACATTTGCCGGCCTGACGCCACTCGGCATCTTCAGCGGCGTATGGGGACTCATCATCAATCTGTTCATCTATATCGCGGGCAGTTTCGCTTTCGGTACCGCCCCGTCAAAGGATGCGGTATCCAGCATGGATGGCCAGGAAGCAACACAGGCAGTAAGATAGGGGTGAGCAGGACGTGCCGTGGCTCCTTAGTGTACGGTGCGAAGTATAGTTGATCATATCAACGCATATCCATCCAAATTGACAGCATCTGTTCCATTGCGGAGCAGATGCTTTTTATATTTGGAAAAAATGATGTAAACCCTTACATTTTTCATTGACAGGAGGGAATGCACATATTATATTAACATTAAGTTCATATACAGGAACGAAGTTCACATATAAGAACTTAAGTAAAAGCGAGGTGACGCCATGTCGGTCAAATCGGCGGAAAGGGTACTGGATATCATCGAATATCTGACGAAGATTGAGGGAGGCATTTCCCAGATGGGACTCTCAAAGGAATTGGGGATCCCAAAGAGCAGCATGTCCCAGCTGCTTCTGACGATGGTCAATAAAGGTTATTTGAATAAATCGGAAGGCAACATCTATAAGCTTGGACATAAGCTGATCATTGCAGGCAACAAGGCACGCACGAGCAATGACATCTACAGCGCGAGCATCGAGATTCTGAGGGATGCGGCGATGAAGACGGGCGAAACGGTCTTCCTTGCGATACGTTCTGCGGATGAAATCATCTATCTGGCGAAAGTGGACAGTGAAGATTCGGCACGCACCACCGCCCAGCCGGGCATGCGCAAACCGCTGCACTGCACAGGCCTCGGCAAAGCTTTCCTTTCTTTTGAAAGCGGTGACACCAGAATGTCCCTGCTCGAAACGATCCCGCTCGATGCCTACACCGAAAAGACCATCACGGACCGCGAAGTGCTCAAAAAAGAGACGGCAGAATACCGTGAACAGGGATATGCCATCGATGATGAGGAGAATGACCTCGGTGTCTATTGCATATCCGCACCGATATATGGAGATCATGGCGGAATGACGGCAGCAATCAGCTGTGCAGGATCAAAACCGAGGGTCCTTTCAAAAAGGGATGAAATTGTAGGCATCGTCACACAGGCGGCAAAGGAAATATCGGAAACCCAAGGGTTTACAGGAGGCGCAGAAAAATGGATGTAGTGGCAATCGGAGAATCGATGGTGGCATTGGTGAATAAGCCGGCCGGGTATATAAGGCATGCAGATGGATTCAAACCGTTCGTTGCCGGGGCGGAAACGAATACGCTGATCGGCCTCAGCCGATTGGGGCATAAAACCGCATGGATATCTGCACTCGGCAAGGATGAACTTGGAGAATTCATCCTGCATAAAGTAAGGGCGGAGCAGGTGGATACGGCCTCAGTCAGCACGACGGGTGACCGTACGGGTGTGTTTTTCAAGCAGATATCGCCGGATGGAGCGGTGGATGTCACATACTACCGTGAAAATTCCGCCGCAAGCCGCATGACGCTGGATGATATCGACATGGACAAGATCAACGGGGCAAAGGTGCTCTATATTACCGGCATCACGCTTTCATTGAGTGGACAGACAAAAGAGATGCTCTTCAATGTAGTGGAAGCACTCAATGAGGATGTGAAGGTGGTATTTGACCCGAATATCCGCCTCAAGATGTGGACGGAAGCAGAAGCCCGCAAGGCGATCCTTGAGTTCCTTCCCCATGTGGATTACCTCATTGCCGGAAAGCAGGAAGTCGACATACTGCTTGGTCATCAGGACTTCGATGCCGCGATGGATAAGTTCAAGCGCTTCGGCTGTGCCAACATCATCATCAAGCTTGGCCGGGAAGGTGCATTATATGATATGGAAGGCGTCCGCGGCAGGGTGGAAAACCCGAAGCGGTTCGAGGAGATCGACCCGGTAGGTGCAGGGGATGCATTCGCAGCAGGTGTGGTTTCAGGCATACTGGAGGACAGGGAGCCCGAAGGGATGATCCGCACCGCCTGCTTCCTCGGCGGCTATATCACCCAGTTCATCGGAGACTACCAGGGGTTCCCTTCAAGAGGCACAATAGAAGCAATGATTGACGCTGATGAAGACGAAAAAGTAAAAAGATAGGTGGGATATCAATGACAGTACTTGGCAGAATAAAGGAACATAAGATGGTAGGCATACTGCGCGGTTATAATACGGAGGATGCGGTGAAGATCGTCGACACTCTCGTAAAGAATAATTTCAGGGTCATTGAAGTGGCGCTCAATTCCCCAAACTCATTGAAGACGCTCAAAGTGCTCAAAGAAAAGTTCGGCGATGAAATCATTCTTGGTGCCGGAACGGTGCTGACTGTGGAGGCTGCGAAGGAATGTGTAGCGATTGGCGTCCAGTTCCTGCTCTCCCCGGCATACGGTGAACGGGTGCTTCAATATGCCAAATCCAGAGGCGTCCTCTATATTCCAGGGTGCTATACGCCGACGGAAATCTACGAGGCCTATCTGGCTGGAGCGAAGATGATCAAGGTTTTCCCAGCTGGGCAGCTGGGTGCAACCTATATCAAGGATGTGCTTGCACCGATGGATGATCTGGTATTGCTGCCGACAGGGGGCGTGAATCCGGACAACATTAGGGCCTACCTGAATTCAGGGGCTCAGGCTGTCGGCATCAACTCTGCCTTGGTACCATCGAATCGTACAGTCGATGATGCGCTGCTTGAAGAAATCGGCGAACGTGTCCAGAAACTGAAAACCGAGGTGGACTAGAATGAAGATAAAAAGCTACGAACTGTTTACGGTACCGCCAAGATGGCTCTTCCTCAAAGTCGAGACGGACGATGGGCTCGTCGGCTGGGGGGAGCCGGTCATAGAAGGCAAGGCAGCGACGGTCAAAGCTGCCGTCGAAGAATTGATGGACACGATCATCGGTAAGGATCCGATGAATATCGAAGGTCTATGGAATGAATTGTACCGCGCAGGCTTCTACCGGGGCGGCCCGATCCTGATGAGCGCCCTGGCGGGCATCGACCAGGCACTGTGGGACATCAAGGGCAAGTACTACAATGCCCCGATCCATCAACTGCTTGGCGGTAAGGCACGGGAGCGGATCAAAATCTACTCCTGGGTCGGCGGCGACCGGCCGCAGGATGTCGGTGCAGCATCGCTCGAACTGAAGGACCAGGGCATAACGGCTGTGAAGATGAATGCGACTGAAGAGCTGCAGTACATCGATTCCTACAGCAAAGTGGACGATGTGCTGGAGCGCGTCGCCTCCATCCGTGAGATGTGCGGCAAGGACTTCGGCATCGGCATCGACTTCCACGGCCGCGTACATAAGCCGATGGCAAAAGTGCTGGCGAAGGAGCTGGAGCAGTTCCGACCGATGTTCATAGAGGAACCGGCCCTGCCCGAGAACAATGAGAACCTCCGGGACATCGCGATGCATACATCGATCCCGATTGCTACAGGGGAGCGGATGTTCTCGAAATGGCAGTTCAAGACGCTGCTGAAGGATGGATATGCCGATATCATCCAGCCGGACCTCTCACATGCCGGCGGCATCACCGAGTGCAAGAAGATCATGTCCATGGCGGAAGCCCATGACGTGGCGGCTGCACCACACTGTCCCCTCGGCCCGATTGCGCTTGCGGCATGCATCCAGGTCGATGCGACATGCCACAATGCCATCATCCAGGAACAGAGCCTCGGCATCCACTACAATAAGGGGAACGACATCCTGGATTATGTATCCGACGCTTCCGTCTTCGAATATACGGATGGACATGTGGAAGTGCTGGAGAAGCCGGGGCTTGGCATCGACATCAATGAAGACTATGTCAGGGAACGCAGCCTGATTGGACACAACTGGAAGAACCCGGTATGGAAGCACAAGGATGGCAGCATCGCAGAATGGTAAAAATGAAAGGGGTATAAATAATGTCCAATGAAATGTGGCTGATTATTGCGACCGTCCTCGGCATCGCACTACTGCTGTTTCTGATCATGAAAGTCAAGCTTCACGCATTCGTTTCCCTGCTTATCGCATCACTCTTCATCGGCCTGTCTACGGGCATGAGTCCGATGGACATCATCGATGTCATCGAATCGGGCATGGGCGGCACGCTCGGCTTCATCGCCGTCGTCGTCGGCCTTGGTGCCATGTTCGGTGAAGTGCTTAAAGTATCCGGAGGTGCCGAACGCCTGGCACTCACACTGATCAACAAATTCGGGGAGAGCCGCTCGCAGTGGGCGCTCGGCTTCACAGGGTTCCTCGTCTCCATCCCGGTCTTCCTGGATGTGGCGCTGGTCATCCTGATCCCGATCGTCTATTCCCTTGCGATGAAGACGAAGAAATCACTGTTGTACTATGGTATTCCACTGCTTGCAGGTCTCGCGGTGGCGCACAGCTTCGTACCGCCGACACCGGGTCCGATGACGGTGGCTGCCATGCTTGGGGTGGACCTCGGATGGGTCATCCTATTCGGTATCGCAGCGGGTATCCCGGCGATGATCCTTGCTGGACCGGTATTCGGTAAATTCATCGGAAGCAGGATTCATCTCGACATTCCAGATTATCAGAAGCTGGATGACGAAGTCAGTGCAATGCGTGAAGAGCGTGACATGCCAAGTTTCAAGCTCGTATTCTCACTCATCCTGATCCCGCTCGTACTTATTCTGGCCAATACGGTGACAGGTGCGATTGTTGGAGAGGACTCCACAAACCTGTTTGCTGAAAGCATCCAATTCGTCGGTCACCCGTTTGTGGCGCTGATCATCACGGTCGTCCTGACGTTCATGCTGCTCGGTACACGCCGCGGCTACTCGCGTGATGAAGTGCAGGACATTGCGACGAAAGCGCTGGAACCTGCAGGTATCATCATCCTGATCACCGGTGCCGGCGGGGTCTTCAAGGAAGTCCTCATCCAGAGTGGTGTCGGTGACGTCATGGGTAACCTCGTCGTCGGTGCCGGTCTGCCGCTCGTCGTCGCTGCATTCGTCATCACGACATTCGTCCGTGTTGCCCAAGGCTCTGCAACAGTGGCGATGGTTACAGGCGCCGGCCTCATGGCACCGATCATCTCCATCAGCCCGGTCAGCCAGCCGGAACTCGGTCTGATTGCGATTTCCATTGCCAGTGGTGCGACTGTACTCTCACACGTCAACGACTCCGGCTTCTGGCTGGTCAACCGTTTCTTCGGCATGACCACCGGTGAGACGCTGAAATCGTGGACGGTCATGGAGACCATCATCGGTCTGACAGGCTTTGCCGTCGTGGCCATCATCAGCATTTTCATATAGAATGAAGTTACGACCCCATGCCGTGCATGGGGTTTTTGTATACACAGCCAAAAAGCCATATAATAGAAGTAACAGGAAATAAGAAGGGGAAATCGACATGAAGAAGTATATGATGGGTCTGGATCTCGGCACGACTGCAGTCAAGGCGGTGCTGTTCAATGTGACCGGCGAATACATAGACAAGGAAACGCAGCATTACCCGCTCCACACGCCCGATGTCCATATTGCAGAGCAGGATCCGGATGAGATTCTGGAGAAGTCGATGGAGGCGATCAGACTGCTCGTCAAACGCAACCGCTGCGGCAACAGCATCGAATTCATCTCCTGCTCATCTGCGATGCACAGCCTGATCCTGCTCGACAAGTCGGGGAGCCGGCTGACCGAATGCATCACATGGGCCGATAGGCGCAGTGAGGATGTGGCAGAGGAATGGGGGACGGAGCGCGGCGTCGGAATCTACAGGCGGACCGGCACGCCGATCCATCCGATGAGTCCGTTCATCAAGCTGCTTCATTTCAAGGACGCACATCCTGAGCTGTACAGCCAAATCGGCAAGGTGGTCGGCATCAAGGAATATGTGCTGCATCATCTGACCGGTGTCTATGAAGTCGACAAGTCCATCGCGAGCAGCATGGGCATGATGAATCTGGAGACTTCCCAGTGGGACGCGGAAGTGCTTGAAATCCTCGGGCTGGACACGGCGCAGCTGCCGGATATCGTCGGGACGACGAAGGTGTATCCATCCCTGAACAGGATGCATGAAAAGCTCGGCATCGCTGAAAAGACGAAGATCATCACCGGTGCAAGTGACGGAGTGCTTGCGAACCTTGGCGTCAATGCCATCCAGAAGGGGGATATTGCGATCACCATCGGTACGAGCGGGGCCATCCGTACGGTCATCGATGCCCCGAGGACGGATGTGAAGATGCGTACGTTCTGCTACCACCTGACGGATGATCACTATGTCATCGGCGGGCCTGTGAACAATGGCGGCGTCGTCCTGAGGTGGATCCGCGACGAACTGTGTACGGAGGAAGTCGATGAAGCGGCATCCTCCGGCAAGGACCCGTACGAAGTGATGACACAGGCGGCAAAGGAAGTCAGGCCGGGGAGCAACGGGCTCATCTTCCACCCCTATCTTGCAGGGGAACGTGCACCGCTCTGGAATGCCAAGGCCGTCGGCTCCTTCTACGGCCTCACTTTGTCACATGAACGGAAGCACATGATCCGTGCTGCGATGGAGGGTGTCGTCTACAACCTCTACAGCGTATACCTGGCACTCCGCGAGCAGATGGACAGTGTAGGCAGCATCAAGGCGAGCGGCGGTTTCGCCAGAAGTGAAATGTGGAAACAGCTTATGGCCGACGTGTTCGGTGAACAGCTGACGGTGCCTAAATCATATGAAGCCAGTGCCTTCGGTGCCTGTCTGCTTGGGCTGTATGCCATTGGTGAAATGAAGGGTCTGGATGAAGCCGCACAGTTTGTCGGGGAAAGTGATGCATATGTTCCTGAAGAAGCGGTATATATGAAGTACCAGGAGATCATGAGTATCTATATCGAGCTTGGACGTGCACTGGAACCATTCTACAACCGGATGGACGAAATCAGATGAGGAGGGCGGTACAATGAATCTGCACCAGTTTTTCATGCATTTCCTGCAGGAGAATGAACTCGTACGCGCCAACCTGATCAATGACCGCTCCTTCGGGTCGATCGAAGCGCTTGTAGACTATAAGGAAGCGGAAGTGGGCGGCCTGGACGTCCGCTCGCCCGTAGCGGGTCTACTGACGATGACCGAGGTTGAACTCATCAGCCATCTGGTGGATATCGGGAGTGATGATCATCTGCACCATGTGGCGTATGATGTCTCCAGCTATCCTGTCCTGATCGACCATCAGTACATACTTGAGGCGGGTGACGGGGCAGGCGTCATCCATCATGACATCATCCAGAACCTGCATGCCATATTGAAGGAGAGCGGCATCCTTCCAGGGCATCCGATGTACATCCACAAGGATGAACCTTTGGATCCCGAGGAGGTGCGCCAGCTCGACCGCATCTATAAGGGTCCGATCTACTGGCTGTACGACAATCTGACATGGCGTACGCTGCGCGCGACCTTGAAGCGGCTCAATGTCGAGCCGGATGGCCATCAGAAGGAGGACTATCTGAGGCACATCACTTCAGTCGTCACCCACCCGAAATATCTCGAAGGCATCCTGCTTCATCTCGGCTTTGAAGAATACACGCTCATCAGGGAGAATGTCGAAAAAGGCTTCAATGTCTATGAAGCAAACTCGAGGTGGGAGGCGGCAAAGGAGGTCGGACTGCTCGTCAAAGTGCACGCCGACTACTACGTCATGCATGAAGCCGTACGCCGGGCGCTTGCAGAGGTCAATTTCAGGACGGTTGAAGAACGGCACAGACGCAGCCCGCAGCCTGCCGGACGAAAGCGGCAGGGTGGCGACTATAACGCCTATGCCATGCAGCTCACCATCAAAGATATCGGTTTCAGGATCAGAAGGGAAATCATCGTGCCGGCCGGCATCAATTTCTTCGAACTGCATCTCGTCATCCAGAAGGCGATGGGCTGGCAGCGCAAGCATGATGCCGCATTCAGGACAGGAGACACCACGATATTCGAAACGGTGGACCAGCTGAAGGGAGCAGAGCAGGAAGGCAGGCAGATGGCCGCAAGCTTCACCCAGATCGATGCGGTATTCGACCAGTTCAACCCGCTTGAATATGTATACGGGGACTCCTATCGTGTGGCGGTTGATCTACAGGATACGGCGAACATCCACCGGGCCATTCCAATGATACGGAATTATGAAGGCCCGGCGCCGATCGAAAATATCGGGGGTGCCGCACGGCTGCCGGGGATACTTGAGATTCTTGAGAATCCGAAGCACCCTGATTATGCAGCAACCTATGAGAAGGTGAGGGCCACGAACTATCGGGAGCGCTATCCCATCACGGCCATCAACCATCAGATCGAGAAGCTGTTTGCCAAATCCCATCCGCTGACGGAGTTCAACGCGAATGGGATGGATATATAATTTCATTTATCAGAGGGGGAGTCAGATGGAACATCGGAAAATTCATAGGCTGTTCACCGGAAAGGTCAAAAAGGCGGGACACAGCGATGCAGAGAACAAGATGGATCAGACATGGGAGAGCGGCATCTTCAAGGAACCCGCGGAAGGCCCGATATATCTAACCAAAACGGGCTTTGAAGGGGATGAGGTCGCTGACAAAAAGAATCATGGGGGCCCCGAAAAGGCGGTCTTCGTCTACCCGGTCAGACATTATGAAGAATGGAAACGCGAACTTAATGCAGATATCCCCGTCGGCGGTAATGGGGAAAACTTTGCGGTTTCAGGCATGGATGAATCGAATGTGTGCATTGGCGATACATTCAAGGTTGGAGAAGCAATCGTTCAGGTTTCGCAGCCGAGACGGCCATGCTGGAAGCCTGCCCGGCGCCACAAGGTCATCGATCTGGCCCTCAGAATCCAGAAGACAGGGCGTACCGGATGGTACTTCAGAGTGCTCAAGGAAGGTCGTGTCGAGGCGGGGGATACATTCGAAAGGATGGAACATCCGTGCCCGGAGTGGACGATTGAGGCATGCAATGAAGTGATGTACAATCAGACCAGCAACATCGGTCTTGCAGAGAGCCTGTGCGCATGTGAATATCTCGCCGACAACTGGAAAAAGACACTCAACAAGCGTTTGCAGGGCAGCGAGGGGAGCAGTGAACCGCGTGTTTTCGGCCCGAACAGGTGACGTAGTGAGAAGGGAGCATACCATCATGGCATTGCTCCCTTTCCCCAGTTTTTGCAGAAGTGGATAGTATTTATCCCAAGTTGCTTGCATCAAGCAAATGACTTGTATAAGGCCTGGAGAACCCTCAAATGGCCTCCTTTATAAAGGGCGCAATCAATTTTATGGACTGCTTTTGTAGAAGTTTATAGCTTGAAAGTTTCGGAGAGGGGCATTCGGGGAAGATGATAGACCGTCAGGCTTTAAATCGTCCTGAGAATAAGATAAAATATGTCACAAGGAGACATTCGATGATTGTACTCCAGGCGCTGTAAATGAAAGCGCTTTTTTATGGTGCATTCATCACAGTATCCAATTAAGCGAAATGAAGGAGGAAGTATTCAATGGTAGTACCGTATCACGCAGAACCAGCGACAGATTTCACAAAAGAAGAGAACAAGAAGGCCTTCCGGGAAGCCCTGGAACAGGCGAAGAATGATTTTGGCGTCGAACGTCCAATCATCGTCGGCGGTGAGCATATAGAGACGGAGGATAAGATCACATCCTACAACCCTTCCGATAAGGAGCAGGTCATCGGGCATGTATCGAAGGCGACAGTCGAGCATATCGACCAGGCGATGGAAGCTGCGGAAGAGGCATTCGAGAGTTGGAGCGAATGGGATCCGAAAGAGCGTGCTGAACTATTCATCAGAGTAGCGGCAATCATCAGACGCCGGAAGCATGAATTCTCCGCACTGATGGTGCATGAAGCGGGGAAACCATGGAACGAGGCTGATGGGGATACAAATGAAGGCATCGACTTCATCGAATACTATGCACGCTCCATGATGGAACTTGCAGACGGCAAACCGACCCTCGACCGCGAAGGGGAGCACAATAGATACTTCTACCAGCCGATGGGGCCGGGTGTGACGATCACACCATGGAACTTCCCATTCGCAATCATGACGGGCACAACCGTGGCACCGGTCATTGCCGGGAACACAGTCCTGTTGAAGCCGGCGAGAGATACGCCATTGATTGCTTACAAGTTGATGGAAGTGCTTGAAGAAGCGGGACTGCCAAAAGGCGTCGTCAACTTTGTCCCAGGTGATGCAAGTGTCATCGGCGACTACATGGTCGACCACCATAAGACACACTTCATTACGTTCACCGGCTCCAAAGCGACCGGCCTCCGCATCAACGAGCGCGCAGCTGTAGTACAGGAAGGACAGGATTTCCTGAAACGCGTCATCACGGAAATGGGCGGTAAGGATACGATCATCGTCGATAAGGATGCGGATCTGGACCTTGCGGCAGATGCGATCGTCAATTCCGCCTTCGGATTCTCCGGCCAGAAATGTTCTGCGGGATCCCGTGCGGTCATCCACAAGGATGTCTACGATGAAGTGCTCAAGAAATCCATTGAACTGACTGAAGAACTGACAGTCGGCAACCCGGTAGATGAAACTTACATGGGGCCGGTAATCAGCAAGAAGCAGTTTGATACGATCAGTGAATATATCGAAATCGGAAAAGAAGAGGGCGTATTGAAAATTGGAGGAGAAGTGGACGACTCCAAAGGCTACTTCATCCAGCCGACGATCTTTGCAGACCTGGATCCGAAAGCCCGCATCATGCAGGAAGAAATCTTCGGACCGGTTGTGGCATTTGCGAAGGCAGAAGACTTCGATGAGATGCTGAAGATCGCCAACAACACCGAGTATGGACTGACGGGTGCCGTCATTACGAACACACGTGAACACTGGCATATCGCATGCCGCAAGTTCAATGTCGGCAACCTTTACCTGAACCGTGGATGTACAGCAGCTGTAGTGGGCTACCACCCATTCGGCGGCTTCAAGATGTCCGGTACAGACCAGAAGACCGGCAGCCCGGACTACCTTCTGAACTTCCTCGAGCAGAAGGTCGTATCAGAAATGTTCTAGAACGATAATAAACATGGAGAGTGGTGGAAGGCTCAAGCAGCCTTCCACCACTTTTTTATGCTTTACCCTCACTTTGCTATAGCTACAAGTTATGGCCAACCATGAATATTATCAGTTATACCATATCCGACTTCTCATGCTAAGATTAAATCAACAAATACATAGAGGGAGTGGTTGACGATGACAGTAATCAATAAAGTGGGCACGCGAAAAGAAACACCTTTCAGGTTTGATAATGTAGGCAGTTTCCTGAGACCAAAGACATTGAAAGTGGCACGGAAAGCGTATCAGGAGGACAGGCTGACACAAGAAGAACTGACGCTGATTGAAGACGAAGCGATACGCGACCTTGTGCAAAAGCAGAAGGAAATCGGCCTCAAGGCCATCACTGACGGTGAATTCCGCCGCTCCTGGTGGCACCTCGACTTCATGTGGGGACTGAACGGTGTTGAGAAGGTGGATGTTGACAATGGGTATAAGTTCGAACATGAAGAAACACGTGCAGAGTCCGCAAGACTGACAGGAAAGATCAGCGGCGAGAACCATCCATTCGTCGAGCATTTCAAATTCATCCAGCAGTTTGCAGATGAAGAAGTGATCGCAAGGCAGACGCTCCCGGCGCCGGCACAGTTCTTCGCCGAACTGCAGCGTCCTGAAAATATTGAAGCGACACAAAAAGTCTATCCGGATACGGAAGCGCTCATTGCCGACATAGCATCAGCCTATCAGACGGTCATCAGCGAACTGTATGAAGCCGGCTGCCGCAGCGTCCAGCTTGATGACTGCACGTGGGGCATGCTGGTGGATGAAGGGTACTGGGACTGGGCGAGCAAAAACACCAATGAAACGGTGGAAAGTCTGAGCAGGCTTTACGTTTCCCTCAACAAAGGGGGCGATTGAAGGCCACCCCGAAGACCTTGCCATCACAACGCATGTATGCCGCGGCAACTACCATTCGACTTGGGCCTCCTCGGGTGCATACGACACCGTAGCTGAAATCCTTTTCGGGGATGAGAAGGTGGACGCCTACTACCTCGAATTCGATACCGAACGTTCCGGCGGATTCGAGTCCCTGGTCAATGTCAGCGACGACAAGCTCGTCGTCCTCGGACTCTTCTCCTCCAAAGTGGCGACGCTTGAAGACAAGGAAGAAATCAAGGCGCGCATAGAAGAGGCTTCCAAATATGTGCCGCTTGAGCGTCTATGCGTCAGTCCGCAATGCGGATTCGCCTCTACCGAAGAGGGCAACATACTGACCGAAGAAGAGCAGTGGCAAAAATTGCGTCTTGTGCGCGAAGTTGCAGAAGAAGTCTGGGGTAAATAAAAAGATGGTGGGAAATCGTTGATGATTTCCCACCATCTTTCTGTTTTATCCGGTCAATTGTCACTGGTGGAAACCACGAATGACAGTTAGGGGTCCAATTATCACTGGCGGAAACCACGAATGACAGTTAGCCATCCAATTGTCACTGGCGGAAACCGCGAATGACAGTTAGGGGTCCAATTGTCACTGGCGGAAACCACGAATGACAATTAGGCGTCCAATTGTCACTGGTGGAAACCACGAATGACAATTAAATCATCCAACGACCGCAACCATCTTCCTACATCATGCTGCTGAACCAGAATCCGAGGGCGGTCCCGATATAGTTGCCGATGATATAGCCGAGTGTCCCGACGATCAGGATCGGCCCGACGAGTTTCGTCCACCCCCGGGAGATGGCCATGGCAGCGGCCGTCGTCGGTCCGCCGATGTTGGCGTTGCTGGAGAGGATGATCTCCTCAAGGTCGAACTTGAACAGTTTGCCGAGCGAGAACGAAATGAGCATGTTGATGAATACGATGATGGCTGCAAACAACAGGATGAGCGGTGCGTTCTGGATGATCAATGGAATTGAAGCGGGCACCCCGATGACGACGAAGAAGATGTAGATCAGGAATGTGCCAATCTCCTGGGCGCCGTTAATGCGTTCAAAATACTTCGGTATCAATGTAACAAGAAGCAACGTCAACGTCGTGAGCATCAGGTAGTTGTCACCGATGATCGCCCTGAGTATCGTCAGGAAGATGTTTGCATCCTCTGGAATCAGATTGCTGAAGATTTCGGCGAGCTTGAAGGATACTGCGACGATGACGAAGGACGTACCGACGGCGAGTGCGATGTCGTTCAATGCAATCTCCTTACGCTTCCAATAGGAAGCGGCAGCGGTCTTATCCGCTTCGTCCCGGGATTCGACTTCATCGATGTGCGGTGTCCCGAATTTATTCCTGAAGAAGCCGAATGCGGGCAGGGCGATGAGTACGAGGAAGTAGACGGCCATCAACAGGTTGTCCGCAACGACTGCAGAGGAGACCGTCTCACCAGGTACATCGAATCGTGTCGCCAAGGCGGCGAAGTTCACGCTTCCGCCCGTATAAGAACCTGAAATCATCGCTGCGATATGCGGCAGTCCCGGAATCAGGTCCTTCAATAATGTAAATGAAACGATGGCGCCGGCGACGGTCCCGATGGCGCTGATCAGGAAGATGATCAGCAGCCGGCCGCTTTCATGCCATATCTTAAGTATGTTCGACTGGAATAAGAGCAGCGGGATGGAGAGGGGTACGACATAGCTCCATACCGCATCATAGACCGGCGACTCGATTGGGATGACACCGGTGTTCGCCAAAATCATCGCCCCGAGCAGGGCGACGATGGCCCCTGAGAGTTTCGATGCCCATTCGAAGCGCTGTTCCAGATAGATCGATACTGCCGCCCAGCCGACGAGGAATGCCCACAGGAGCCACGTCTCATCGGGTGAAATCAATGTGTCCATGTATAAATCCCCCTTGCTTCATCCCTTTTCCCTATGATTTCCTGTAGACCATCCGTCCATCAATGAATGTGTAATGGATGAGTGCATCACTCAGCGCGATATCTTCATCCAGCGGATTTTCATCGAGTATGATGAAGTCGGCATCCTTACCGATATCGACGGTACCGTTGCGATCTTCCGTACGGTTGAGCTTCGCCCCGTTCACCGTCATCGCTTTCAATGCCTCGAAGCGTGTCAGCTTCATGTCCTCCCCGAGCACCCGTCCGTTCTTCGTCTCACGATCGCACGCGATGCGGATGGTGTCGAGCGGTGATATCGGCGTCACCGGACAGTCGGAGTGGAGTGTATAGAGTACGCCGAGGTCCTCCGCCCGCCTTGCCGCCGAAACGGACCGTGAACAGGTCCGCCATCGTGATCAGGCGCTGGCGTCTGAGCGGCTTTGCGAATCCGAGGATCAGGATCAGCGAGAAGACGATGGCGACGAAAGCGAATTTCCAATAGCCCGACAGTCCGACGGTGAAGCCGAGGCCGACCCAGCCGATGAAGACCGCCGCCCCACAGAATGTACTGATGATGGTGCCGGTGATTTTCCAGAATCCGGTGTTCCAGCTGCTGATCAGATAATCTTCGTACGTGGTGATTCTTCTGAAATAGAATGCTGCCATACCAAGCATGAATATGAAATAGAGGACGAAATAGAATATATACCAACCCACAGGCCATCAGCTCCGATTTTTAGGATGGTTAGAATTATATAGCATATCAGATGAAATTTCTAACTTGCCTGATAATTTCGCTCGGGCAGGAGAGTCAAGAGGGGGCGTCATGGGTAATAGGTGAGTGATGGGAAGCGAAGCCAAAGGAGCAGGGTACGACAAATAACCATAAAAAGGGGAGAGGCAGATGTTTACGAAAATCGGGGAAGTCATGCTCTATCTGAATGATCAGGAGGCGGTGCGGAAATTCTGGACGGAGAAGCTTGGTTTCATCGTCGCCTAGGAATCGGAGGAAGCGGCCGATATGAAGTGGATCGAACTTAAACCCACACAAGAATCGGAGACGAGCATCATCCTCCATGACAGGAAGCTCATCGGGAAGCTATCGCCGGAGCTGAACTTCGGTACGCCTTCGCTGATGCTTTTTACGGATGACCTCGACAAACTGCATGAAGAGCTATCGGGGAAAGGCGTGAAGGTCGGGAAAATCGAAACAATCTCATCAGAGCGTACATTCAACTTTGCAGATAATGAGGAGAACTATTTCGCGGTCATGGAGAACGGGAGATAGGACACAAAAAGACCCTCACCTTCATATGAAGGTGAGGGTCGCTTAATGGAACCAAGGGGGCTCGAACCCCTGACCTTTGCACTGCCAGTGCAACGCTCTCCCAGCTGAGCTATGGCCCCTGATTGCTACATTCATATTCTATACAATAACTCCATATTATTCAAGCCTGATTCCATCTTTTATTCTGTTCAATACGATTTTATTTGGAAATATTTCAAAATACATATAGATTAGAGTTATGGAGGGTAAAAAAAGTGCCAAAGGGGAGGATACAATGACACAGCTTGAAAAGCAACTGATCGAATGGCGGCGTGACTTCCACCAGTATCCCGAACTCGGATTCCTGGAGATGCGCACCTCCACGATTGTGGCGGACATACTTGAGGACCTCGGCTACGACCTCGAAATCGGGAGGGCCGTCATGGATCCCGACTACTGCATGGGCAAGCCGTCGGACGCAGAGACGAAGCAGCACCTCGAATGGGCGCGTGAGAATGGGGCCATAGAGAAATACCTCGGCCTCGTCTCGGAAGGCTATACAGGCATCGTTGCGACACTCGATACAGGCAAACCGGGGCCGACCGTCGCCTACCGGGTGGATATGGATGCACTGCCGATCGTCGAGGCCACAGGAGACGACCATGTGCCTGTCAAAGAAGACTTCAGGTCGACGAATGATAATATGCACGCCTGCGGGCATGATGTGCATACGACCATCGGGCTCGGCCTCGCCACTAAGCTCATGGAAAACAAGGACCAGCTCAAAGGGAAGATAAAGCTCATCTTCCAGCCGGCCGAGGAAGGGACGCGCGGCGCGCGTTCCATGGTGGAGGCAGGGGTCGTCAGTGATGTCGACTACTTCGTCGCCTCCCACATCGGCACCGGTGTACCGCACGACCATTTTGTCGCAGCCAACAACGGCTTCCTCGCAACATCGAAGATGGATGTCACCTTCAAGGGACGCTCGTCGCATGCCGGCGGCAACCCTGAGGAGGGGAAGAATGCGATGCTCGCTGCAGCAAATGCCGTCCTAAACCTGAATGCCATTCCAAGGCACTCGGGCGGGGCGACGCGCATCAACGTTGGTGAACTGCATGCCGGCAGCGGCCGCAACATCATCGCTGACCATGCTGCGCTCAAGATCGAGACGCGCGGTGAGACATCAGACATCAACGACTATGTCAAAAGTCAGGCCGAAGCGGTCATCGAAGGTGCTGCGAAGATGTATGGCGTGACCCATCACATCGAACTCGTCGGTGAAGGCGAGAGCGCCGACTGCTCCCTCGAAGTGGCTGAAGTGCTCAAGGACATCGCCCAACAGGAAGGGCTCTCGAGCGACCTCAGGAGCGATGCCAGTGCCGGCTCGGAGGATGCGACATTCTTCATCAACGCCGTGCAGAAGCATGGAGGGCAGGGCACCTACTGCATCTTCGGCACCGAGCTTGCTGCCGGACACCACAACGAGAAGTTCGACATCAACGAAGACAGCATGCCCCATGCCGTCAACATACTGTTCGAATCGGCGAAAGCGCTGGTTGAAAAATAGATGCAGAAATCCCCCTGGCACCGCCAGGGGGATTATTCTATAGTCCGACGAACAGAAGCGCCAGAATGTATATGATCGGGAATGAAATGATGGTTCTCAGGATGAATATCGCAATCAGTTCCCACACGGAGACGGGAATCTTCGACTTCAGCAAGAGGGCACCGACTTCCGAGAAGTAGATGATCTGTGTGAGTGACATGACGGCGATCATGAATTTCGTGAAGTCGCTCTCGATGCCGGATCCGATGACGGACGGCAGGAACATGTCGGTCACGCCGATGATGAATGCAGGCGCTGCAGCCGCGGCTTCCGGTACATTGATCAGTGTGAGGACGAACTGGACCGGATAGCTCAAGTACGTGAACACCGGTGTGTATTCCGCCACGATCAGGGCGAGTGTGCCGATGGCGATGACGACCGGAATCAGTCCGCCGTAGATGTCGATGACATTCACCGTACCGTCGCGGGCGATGCTTTTCGCGCCATCGCTTTCATCCGCACGCTTGTAGGCGCGCGTCGTCGCCGTCTTGAGCATTGTGCCTTCCGTTGACCGGTCATCGATCTGTTTTCCGGTCACCTCGTAGTACGTATCCTCCTTACGGGAGAGTGGCGGAATGCGCACCATGACAAGGGCCGTAAGGATACAGGCGATGGCCATCGTCAGATAGAACTGCAGGAAGTACTCCTCGATGCCGATGAATGTCGCAATCACCAGACTGAAGGGAATCGAGAGTACCGAGAAGTTGGTGGCGATGTTCATCGCCTCGCGCTTCGTATAGAACCCGCGCTCGTACTGCTGGGTCGTGATCATGACGCCGACCGGACTGCTGCCCATCCATGAAGCGAGCGTATCGATCGAGGAGCGTCCCGGTACTTTGTACAACGGGCGGATGACGGGTTCCAGGAATGTGCCGATGAATTCCATCAGGCCGAAGTTCATCAGAAGCGGCATGAGGAAGGCGGCAAGGAGGAGCCATGTGGCGAGTATCGGCACGAGGCTGTTCATCATCGTGCCGCCTGTGAGGTCACTCGTGATCGCCTCCGGACCGAAGCCGGTGACGGTCATGATTGCAAACAAGGTACCGAGTACCCGCAGTGTGAACCACAGCCAGTCGAGGACGAATATATCGCGCATTTTAGGTGCATTCTTGAAGCTGCTTCGGTTGATCAGTGTCCCGTATATGGTCACAATCAGGAAGAACGACATGATGACGGTGATGATCGTCGGGATGGAACCTTCCAGTCCCGTCAGTATATAATCGGCGAATATGCCGAGGATGATGGTCCATTGGCCATTGAAGTAGACCGGAACGATGAAGAGCAGGAGGGCGATGGTCGATACCGTCCATGTCTTTATCTTGGTCTCTCTAGAGAAATGCATAATTAATCCCCTTTTATGTATTTTTATGAATATTGTAATGATAAAGGAAAATGAAGTTCATGTCCATGATATTTTCAAAAAGCATTGAATTTTATATTAGAAGCAATGCTCGGTATAAAGCGCATGAGAACTCAACTTGGCTATTAACAATAAAAGGAAATAAGAATGAATATAATATGATAATATAGTGAATAGGGAGGTAATTATGGTATTTATATACATATTATTTGCTGCAATCATCTTTTATTTTGTTATAAGGGCTGCTATAAGAGATGGGATTATAGAGTCTAAAGTAAAAGAAGAGGAACTGAGTTATAATCAAAAAAGCGATGATTTACTTCAGGAGATTATGGGTTTAGAGTCTAAAATCTCAAAAGAACTTGATGCTGAAGGAAAGAAGCAGGCAAAACTGATTTACGATAATTCTTTGATGGTATATTATTCTGACAAAGAAGCTAAAGAAAAATTTAAAGATTTACGAGAAAAGAAAGAGGCACTTGTTTCATTAAAAAAAGACATCTAAGTTAGATGTCTTTTTCTCATCTTCCTGGTGTATCCTGACAAACGAAAAGTTTTAAAAAAGGATGAAAAAAATGTCTACGTTATACTTTTATTTGGGTACTGTGTTAATAATTATTGCTGTAACTACACTTTTAACATTATCAGAGAATAAAAAGAGAAAAAAAGAAATCAAAAATCTATGGGAGAGTCATTCAAAATGGCTAGAATACAATGAGTCGTTTATTAATTTCGATAATTACTATCGAAACTTAACAGCTGGCGCTAAAGTAGATAAAACTGCTGAAGTAGACGATATTACATGGCGCGATTTAGATATGGATAGACTCTTAGAAGAAATTAATTACGCTTTTACAACTATAGGAGAAGAGCGCCTTTATGTAGCATTAAGAAACGTTGCAGAATGTGATGATATCAAAGAAAACCTCGTTCAAAAATTTGAAGAAGATATTACATGGCGGGAAAAAATCACGTTAATTCTTTCGAAATTATCGAAACAACCGAACTCCAATACTTCAAAATACTTTTTCAATCGCAATTATTCAAAGTCAGAGAAATATCGGCCACAATATTTACTACTTAGTTTCTTATCTTTAATAGGAATCTTTTTAATATCTATCAATTTCCTTTTAGGAATTTTCACAATAATTGGGTCCCTGCTTATTAATATGATTATTTCATATAAGCATAAATCTAGACACGAAGATGAATATTCGAATCTATTCTATGGCCTTAATATTATCAATGTTGCTTCTCAGCTTAATAATTATCTAAAAAAAGAAACTGAAGATCAGATTGAAATTAAAGGTAAAGTGAAGAATTTACAATTGGTTAGTGCCCTACTAATAAATGAAAATACTGATCAAAATAATTTGTTTCTCCAAATGCTAACAGGAATTAAGAATGCATTTGTTCTAGATTACCATGTGTATCATTATATTATTAAAGTACTAAATAATAATAAGGACACTTATGAAAAGTGTTGGCAATTCGTTGCAGGAATAGATTTAAACTATTCAGTAGCCATGTGGCGAAAGACATTACCTTATTATTCTATCCCAAGCAGAAAGAATAAGGGTAACTTGAAAACTACATCGGTATACCATCCCCTTATTTCGGAGCCTGTTAGCAATTCAATTGATCTAAGTCATAATATTTTACTCACTGGATCAAATGCATCAGGAAAGTCTACTTTTATGAAATCCTTAGCATTAAATGTGATTTTGAGCAATGGAATATCGACATCGACTAGTAAACATTTTGAATATGTACCGGGTAAAGTATTTTCATCAATGGATATATCAGATAGTATTTCTGAAGGTGACAGTTATTTTATTAGCGAAGTCAAGTCTCTAAAAAGAATCATCGACACATTAGAAGTTAGTGATCATAATATATACTGCTTCATAGATGAAATATTTAAAGGTACAAATACGAAAGAACGTTTAGCTGCAGCAGAAGTGCTATTGAGATTCTTAAATGCTGACGATAGGGTCTCTATGATTGCCGCCACACATGATATCGAACTGACTGAATCGCTGATTAACGATATGATAATGTATCATTTTTCTGAAGTCCTTGAGGATGAAGATATATTCTTTGATTACAAAATTAAAAAAGGACCAGCCCAAACATCAAATGCCATTGAACTTCTTAGACTCTTCAATTTCCCTAAAGAAATTTATGATGAATCTAAAGAAAAGTTAAATAAACCGGTTAATTCAAATATCGGTTGATTGATATTATCCGGTTAATTTAAGTACTTTTACTTGTAAATTCTGTTCCAATAAAGAAGGTGATTTTTAACATCACGGATTTTAAAATTAAGCTAGACACCTAAAAAGAGTCGGACGTGATACATTCAAAACGAGTTTTCCGGTCAAGGAAAATCATAGAGTGATTACGCATGACCGAAACCCACATTCCGACGGGCGAACTGGTAATCACAGAAGCCTACTTCCATCAAGAAATACCGATTGCTCATAGCTGGACTATTATCATTGTTATAAAGGAAACAAAAAATGGTGTGGTAGAAAACATATAGTGTTGCCTGAAGCGCAGCAACCCCACGTGATGGAGAAAGTGGCTGCGAATTGGATACCGCATGTTCAAACGCAGAACCTTTAAGGCGTTCACATTACCGATGAAAGTGTCTTAAGTTACTTGGGTGAGAAGGAACTGTCCAGCTTATTTTGACAAACGAAAGTTAGAAAGATTATTCGAAGCCAGTATTGAAGATCTATTCAAGTACAAGGAGGAATAAAAATGAATTTGAATGAAAAAGAAGAATGTCCTGCTCATTCAAATGCTATAAATTACATTGTTTATATTCTATTAGTGATGGTTGGTGTTGGGAGTATACTTTTGAATCACACAGATTTACTTTTGTTTAATATAGTTGTGATCACGATAGGTTTAACAGGACTCATTGAGGAATATTTTTTCAAATCCAGCGAACCTCGTGATGAGAGAACGAAATGGATTGGTTATAAAAGTGGTTTCTTTTCTCATCATATGACGAATATAAGTATCATCATATTTTCTTTTTTAGTCGCTGTTGATTATGTGAATGATATTACTATAGTTCTTCTGTCACTCCTATTAATCAATTCCTTATCTTTCATAGCATCATTAACGATAAACAGTCTGAAAAACTAGGCGGGTTCAGGACCGTATATCAGCAGGAGGACTTGGAAAAGAAGAGCCTCCATTACTGTGCCTGGACGCATCGCTGTATATGGCTGCATAGACTACAAATGTACTAGAGAAGTTGACTTTAAACGTAATCTCTATCTATACATCGCTTTTCAAGGAAGGTGATTAGAAATTTTAATGGATGTCCTGGACCACGTCCTCGTAGGCTACATATTATTCCCTGCGCTTTTGATTTTTGCCATAGTGAAATTCCGAAAAGAGGGTCAACATGGGTACGCGCGAGCCCTCACACTCTTTTTGATTTTCTACATCATTCTCAGAACGATTATTTTCATCTTATCCCTTTGAGTTCAACATTATTTTAAAAAATGTCGGTAAGTAGATGCTTCAGAGTGTCTATCTACCGATTTTTTGATGGCATACGAAATGATTAAAATTAATCGGTTGCATATACTTTCATATAAATGGATAGATCGAAGTCAAAAAACAAGCCATCTGTTATAATCGGTAGGGAAATCAATGGGAAAGAGGGATACGATGCCACAGGCGAACAAAAAAATGAAGGATATCGAGGTCCCGGGCACGCGGCAGTTTGCTAACCGGGTGGAGGAGTTCCCGGATGCGGTGGATCTGACGCTCGGCCAGCCGGACTTCGAGACGCCGCAGCCGATCAAGGATGCAGCGATTGAGGCAATCAATACGAAATCGATGAAGTACTCGCACAATACGGGACTCTTCGAACTCCGGGAGACGATCAGCCAGTACTACCGTGAGGTGCATGGTGCGGAATACGATCCGGACGGTGAGGTGCTCGTCACGGTCGGAGGCAGTGAGGGGATCGACGGCATCCTGCGCGCCATCCTGGACCCGGGTGATGAAGTGCTCATCCCCGCACCGACTTATCTTGGCTACGAGCCGATCATCGAACTGTGTGGAGCCGTGACGAAGTTCGTAGACATGACCCCGACGGGCCACATTGCGACACCGGAACTGATCGAGTCGAATATTACGGAGAAGACGAAGGCCGTACTGCTCAACTATCCGACGAACCCGACCGGCGTCACCTATACGAAGCCGCAGATGGATGCACTCGTCGAAGTGTTCAGGAAGCATGACATCTTCGTCATCACTGATGAGATCTATGCGGAGAATACGCTTGAAGGGGAACACATCAGCCTGGCAAGCTATACGGACATCAAGGAGCAGGTGCTCGTCGTCAACGGCCTCAGCAAGTCGCATGCCATGACCGGCTGGCGCATCGGATATGTCGTCGGGCACAGGACCATCATGGAGGATGTCACCGCCGTGCATCTCTACAACACCATCTGTGCCGCACTTCCGAGCCAGTATGCAGCGATCGAGGCACTGAAGCACCATCGTCATGTGCCGAAGGAGATGAATGAAGCCTACATTGAAAGGCGAGACTACATCTATCGTCGTCTCCTCGACATGGGACTCGAAGTGCCGAAGCCGGCAGGGGCGTTCTACATCTTCCCGTCGATCAGGAAGTACGACACCGACTCGTTCCGATTCGCGACCAACCTGCTTGAGGCGACGCAGCTCGCCGTCGTACCGGGCCGCTCGTTCTCGGAATATGGTGAGGGGCACATCCGCCTCTCATTTGCCTGCAGCATGGCGGAACTCAAGGAAGCGGCCGACAGACTGGAGCGCTACATCAATACATTGGAAGAGAAATGAAGAATCGCCTTGCGGATAGACCCGCAAGGCGATTTTTTCAGTATCTCGTTTCCTTCAACCTGAGCGTCAATATGAAACCAAGCACTGCAAGCCCGGCCATGACGATGAGGGCATAGGATGTGCCCCAATAAGTGCTTGTGGCATACGGCGCATCCATCACGGCGACGGTGATGCTGATGATGGATGTCAGTATAATGATGCCGAAGGCCATGGCGAACTGGCGCACGGTGTTGACGATGGCGGAGCCATGCGGGATGTCCGCCTTCCCGAGCTCGGACATGCTGACGGTGACGAGCGGCATGAGCGTCAATCCGAAGCCGGTCATGAACAGACAGAAGTACACCATGATCCAGTAGGGAGAATCCTCCATGCCGACGGTGTTGATCAGCCCGAGTGACACGGCGGTGCACGCGAACCCGATTGTGGCGATCCGCTTGCCCCCATAGCGGTCATACAGGTTGCCGGAGACGAATGTGATGATGGACAGGATGATCGTCCCCGGTACGAGCAGGAAGCCGGACAGGAAGGCGCTTGTGCCAAGCGCATCCTGTGCAAACATCGGCAGTATCGTCTCCGTCGATAAGAGCAGCATCATATTGATGAAAATCAGTATGATGGCGAGGCTGAACGTCCGGTTGCGGAAAAGATTCAAATTCAATACCGGCGTCGGGATGCTGAACTGACGGTGGATGAAGAACAGCACACTCACGATTCCGACCGCCATCGGCAGGATCGACCACAGGCTCAGGAAGCCGTATACGCTGATGTTGCTGAGTCCCAGGATGAAAAGGGCGAAGCCCGATGCGGACAGGGCGACCGAGCGGAGATCGAGCGTTGTCCGGTTCTGTTCAAGCACGTTCTTCATCAGGAACAGGGCCATGACGACGGTGATCAGGATGAACGGCAGGATCACCCAGTGTAGCGACCGCCAGTCGAGGTAGTCGATGATGATGCCCGAGATCGACGGGGCGGAAGCGGGCGCGATGTTCGTCACCGCACCGAGCAGCCCCATGGCGAACCCCCGCCTGTGGTAGGGGAAGACGATGAGCAGTATCGTCTGGATGAGCGGCAGGATGATCCCCGCACCAATCGCCTGGATCATGCGTGAGAGGAGCAGGATGCCGAAGTTCGGCGACCAACCGCCGATCGCCGTACCGATGAGCAGGCAGGTGAGCGAGAAGATGACGAGTGTCCGGGCGGAGTAGGTGGTCGACAGGTACCCCGACATCGGGATGAATATCAGTGTGACGAGGATGAAGGCATTCGTCAGCCACTGGACTTGTGTGGCGTTGATGTCGAACTCCGCCATGATCGTCGGGAATGCGGTGATCAATAGGAATTGGTTGAAGGTCAATAAAAAAGCTGCGGCGATGATCACCACAACGACACCCTTGCTCTCTATTCTGTCTTCCGCCATACCGATCCCTCCAATCGTTCATTTATATTCATTGTTGCATAATCCCATTCCCCGGTCAAAGCGGCCCGGCATGAATAAAGCCCTGTCCCGGAAGTCCAGGGGAGGGGAAGCACAGAGGCTTTTCATCTGTACGATAGGTATGTGAAATGTTTATTTGCTTAATAAAGAGCAACAATATTGTAAAAATAAGATGTTTAGACAAAAGAATAAAGGAATTTTATTAGGGGTGGATATCGCCAAATCCCTGATAAAACTCCTTTGTATCTTATAATCAAAACTTCAATTGTTGCTATCTTCAATAATGTCTATGTTTCCTTCTTCCTTTAAAAGTTGAGCGATATTCATCACAGGTAAAATGAAAGTTGGGAATTGATTTGATGCTGCTGTTAGGTTTGAAACAACTTGCCTAAGATAAGGGAATAACAATGCAACAGCATTATTGGTGAGAAAATCTTCAAAAGCTATTGAGTCAGCTTCTTCTTCAACATATGAAAATAGACCGCTTATCTCTACCTCTACAAGAAAGGGGGAGTCTTCTTGTTCTAACTCTCCTGCTGTAAATCCTAGATTTACAACCGCTTGGTGCTCGCTCTTAAAAATTTTTACAGCAAAATGTGGATCTATGTCGATAGGATTTTCATCACTGACAAAATTTTTATTGTTCTCATAATGCATTTTTGATATAAAATAATTCTCAAAAGTTAATCCTGCCATATTTACGCCGCCTTAATAGTTCTTTCTTTCTCATGGTCTCTTACTTTAGGATTTATATACTTATACTCAGCTTTCATACTGAATGAGATATTATATACTGGTTTTTTTGGAATTGAATATTCTTGAGTTTCCTCAAGCATACCAGCCAATTTCATAGCTTTTAAAATTCTCGACTCAGAAAACTTATGATTTTTTGAGAGGAAATCGCCTATTCTTATACCCATTTTTTTCACTCCTATCCATAGTTTATGGTGCGTTCGACCTTTAATATATTTGCGTCTCTGACTGTGAGTTCTGTACCATTAAAGAAATTTGAACGCTGAGCCCTTCCAAAGGAAGTGAAAGTTTCTTTTTGGACAGTCTTTATGGATCTTCCAATAGCTTCTTCCAAATCCAAAATCATCATCTCAATAAATATGCCGTCCAGCATCTTTCTTTTTCTCTGGCCGTCTTGTTTACTCTTTGCCCAGATTTCTTCTGCTCTTTGTTGATTAGTGTTTTGAATGCCCAAGTAATATTCAAGGTTATCTGCTTCGTCCAAGTCAAGGTGAGAGTCTTCACAGATTGAAATGTCTGCCACTATAACTGATACTGAGTCAGTATTTAATTTCTTTTTATACTTAATTGCATAGTCTTTAGCATTATCTAATGCTTTTTTTGAAATTTTAGGATTATCTAGATAAAAATAAATTCCAAATCCTAAATCATTAGGCAATCTCTTGCCTTTATAGTCATTTATATCATATGTGCGATATTCAAAACCATTAGATATGATATCGGTAGCAGATGATGCTACAGTACCATGATACCCTTTTACATTATATCTCAATAATAATCACACTTTCAAAATCTCCTCAGTATAACTATAGTATCAGAAGTATATATCTTAGTAAATTACCTTCTTATTAGGGTTGGAAATCTAAAAATGATAATTTCTATTATAAATATACCCTGATTAAAGTCGACTTATATGCGTCACTACTAACTATTATATCGTATTTTTAGATATAAAAGCATAATAAAATGCTTTAAATTAGGATTCTAACTCACCAGCTCTTTTTCTTGTTAGAGTTTCTTGTATTCCTCGACCATGCGGTCGACAGCCTCTTTGACGAACTTCGGATGCGTCGCGAGGTTCAGGCGGATGTAGCCTTCATAGCCTTCCCCGAACCACTCTCCATAGTCTACGGCGAGCCTGCACTTCTCCTGGATGAATTCCTTGGTGTCTTCAGGGGCGAGGAAGCCGCGCAGGTCGATCATCGGCAGGTATGTCCCTTCGAGCTTCATCACTTTCGCTTCCGGTATATGCACCCCGAGCGTCTCCCGCACGTAGGCGTAGTTCGACAGGATGACATTCTCCAGCCCCTCGAGCCATTCGCCACCATCCTCGTAGGCAGCCTGTGTAGCAAGGTGGCCGAGGATGTTCTTCTCACTCTTGATGTGCTGGCCGGCATAGTCGTCGAACTGCTTGCGCAGTGCGTCGTTCTCGATGACGATGTTGGCATGGAGCAGGCCGGGCAGGTTGAATGTTTTGGAAGCGGCGTTCACAAGCACGATGCGGTCGGTGTACTTGCCGGCGGCGATTGTCGTTGCCGGTGTATGCTTGTGTTCCCCGTAGGCGAAGTCCTGGTGGATCTCATCGGCAATGACGAGGACATCATGCTTCTCACAGATTGCGAGCATGCGCTCGAGCTCCGACTCCGTCCATACACGGCCGGCCGGATTGTGCGGCGAGCATAGGATGAAGAGCTTCACATCATTCTCTTCAATCTTCTGTTCGAACAGGTCGAAGTCGAGCTCGAAGCGGCCATCATTTTCCGTCATATCCGCCGTCACGAGCGTGCGGTCGAGGTCCCGGATGACATTGAAGAACGGGTAGTAGACGGGCGGTGTGATGATGACCGCATCCCCTTCCTCCGTGTAGCAGTTCATGAACCAGTAGAGTGCGGATACGACGCCTGTTGCCGGGCGGCACCACTCCTTATCCACCTTGTAGCCGAAGCTGTCCTCCATCCATTTGGAGTATGTCGCGTAATATTCGTCCGGGATGAATGAATAACCGTATGCACCGTGCTGGACACGCTCGGTGAGTGCGCTGATCACGCTGTCCGGCGCCTTGAATTCCATGTCGGCGACCCAGATCGGCAGCAGGTCCGGATCTCCGAACCGCTCCTCGAGAAGATCCCACTTCGTGGAGTTCGTATTCTTGCGCTCCACATAATATGTATCGACAAAATCCTTTATATCCAAAATCATCGCTCCCTTTCATATGTAATCATAAAGGTATTATATCAGTCATGGGCGAAATAAAAAGCATTGGGAGCGCATTTGACGCAATATTCTGGAGGTTATATCATTGGGAGGAGTGATACGCCGAAAAGGCGAATGAGAAGCGGAGGAAAATTCCATGATTACACTGACCGATGAACAGATTGAAAAAGAGTACCACATGCACCACGCCATAGCGGACGTCAAAAGCGTCCTGCAGGACTTGAAGGATGACGCGATCATCCAGGCGCCCCGCACCGTACTTCCGGTGGATGACAACAGCTCGATGCTGTATATGCCATGCATCAGCACGGCATCGAAGATCTCCATCATCAAGACCGTCTCCATCTTTCCTGTGAATAAAGACCTCCCGACGACGCAGGGGAACCTGCTTGTCACGGATCTGACGAAGGGTGAGCACAAGGCGACGATGGATGCCTCATACCTGACACGCCTCCGCACCGGTGCCATGACCGCCATCGCGACGGAAAGGCTGGCACGTAAGGATGCCAAGACGCTCGGTGCCATCGGTACGGGCAACATGGCCTTCGAGCAGGTGCTGGGTGTCATTGAAGTACGGGATATCGGAAGGATCGTACTCTTTAACCGTACGAAGGAGAAAGCAGAAGCGTTCAAGGAAAGGCTCGAGGCATTCGGCATCAAGGCCGACATCGAAGTCGTGGACAATGCATCGGATGTCGTCACACAGAGCGACATCCTCAACTGTGCCACCCAGTCCACAGAACCGGTATTCGACGGTAATGACCTGAAGCCCGGCACACATATCAACGGCGTCGGCTCCTTCAAGCCTGTAATGAAGGAAATGGACGAAACGACAATCAAAAGAGCAAACCAGATCTATGCCGACGACCTCGAATCCGTCAAGGAGGAGGCCGGTGAGCTGATCCATGCGGTGGATGCCGGCATCATCAGCTGGGACGACATCAAAGGCGCACTCGTCGATATATTCGAGCAGGACTACCTCAGGCAGGATGACGCTGAGATCACCCTCTACAAATGTGTGGGTGCAGGGTACTTCGACCTGGCAGTTGCCGGCGGTGTCATGAAGATGTTTGCGGAGTAGATACAGACACGAAACCTACTTAGTGGTTTCGTGTTTTTTAGTCTAAGGGGTGTACATACAATTATGTTAGAATATTCTTAACGTTATATACGAGGTGACAGCATGGCAATTATGGTACCTAGCTATCGTCGAAGTGAGGAGTTTAATCGTAGTAGAGGAGAACGTTTGCTCTATAATGAGTTAAAAAAACAATTAAGTGATGAATATGTCATATTTCATTCAGTTAATGTTTTAGGACGTGCACGTACAAATAAAGGTTATCCTGTAGACAAAGAAATTGATTTCATAGTTTTTCATCCTCAAAAGGGGATTATATGTATCGAGGTTAAGCATGGGGAAATAAGGTTTAGGGATAATGGGATATTTCAAAAACAGTATCTTGAGTATGATGATTCATCTAGAAATAAAGAGAATTATGTTTCAATTGATCCTTTAAAACAAATTGCGCCTGCCAAGTACTCTTTAATAAAACATTTAAAAGATAATCTTGGAAGTCGCATAGAGTACTCATGTACATCAGTAGCTTTCTTTACTTCAGTGCGTAGTGTAGATATGCATGGGAAGCTTCCACTTTTTTATAGAGGACGTATATTATTTAAAGAGGATTTAGAAACCCTTTCTGAATCGCTAGATAACCACTTTGATTACCATAATGGACGGATTCCCAAGGACAAAGATTTAGTAAAGGAAACAAAGAATTCTGTTATAAATGAGATTGCTCCTTCTTGTGATGCAATACCTATATTGAGTGAGCGCATTAAAGAGAATGAATTCTCATTTAGAAAGATGACACAAGAGCAGATCAAGGTATTGGACTTTCTTGAAAAACAAAAGAATGCAGTAATTGAAGGAATGGCTGGGTCTGGGAAGACTGTTATCGCCTTGGAAAAGGCGAAACGTCTATCTGAAAGCCGTAAAGTGCTTGTCCTTTGCTTTAATAGAATGATTAAAGATTATATGAAGATATCATTACAAAAATATTCCAGCAACATTGATGTTATGAATATTTATGACCTCGGTTTAGCATACCGTTATTTGAAGTCAGGTGAATTTCATTGGACTAGGCAGATGGAACTTTTGAATGATATATTGCAAGGCAAATTAGAATGGGATTATGATGATTTAATTATTGATGAAGCGCAAGACTATACAAAAGGCATATTAGAAATGCTATATAACATACAGAAAAAATCAAACGGACATTTTTATGCATTTTATGACATACATCAAAAGACTCATAATAATATGTCGGAAGAGTGGTTGGATAAATTTCACAACCGATACGTATTGCATAGTAATTGCCGGAATACAATCGAAATAGCAGAAGCATGTTGTAAAATCGTTGGGGAAAATATAAGAAAGCCAAGTATAAAAGTGAGTGGTCAAAGACCAAAATGGCATATAAATCGAACTGAGGATGAGCTAAAAAAGACTTTGGAAACTCAGTTGGACTACTATATTGAACAAGGGATTTCTTTAAGTGATATTGTCTTACTTACAATTAAATCTAGCAATGACCCTAGCGGAATATTATGCAATGAAAAAAACTTAAAAGCCGCATCATTTAATATAGGAAAATACAAAGTGAGTGGCTATAAAAAAGAAGGACATCTACTTTTTACTACAGCAAGAAAATTCAAAGGAAATGAAAGTGACATTGTCATTATTGTAGATATCAATGAAGAATCTTTGTGGAATGATAATGGTAAGAAACTATTTTATATAGCTGTTTCTCGAGCAAAGCATATTGCCGAAGTACATTGTGTAATGGATGGTACGGAGGAAGAGAGTTTATACCGTTCAATTTCTCGAGAAAAACGCAATGAACCTTTTGCATTAAGGGAATATTTAGCAATGGAAAAGGTGAACTATAGTCATGGGATGAGATAGAGCTCTTAAAAAATTAGGGAGATATATTATTGTGTTTAACTGAATAATCTATAGTCGTTAAAAACCAATATAAGATATTATCATTATATAGATAAGTGAGGCAGATTAACATGTTAAAAGATATAACACTCTCCGAAAAAGATATCCGGTCTTTCAAAGAGTATGTGGATAGTTTCTTGGAAGTCTGCAATAAATCAATCGGAAAAACGTCGACAGATAGTCGTGGAAAGACTCTAAATAATTTTGTTGTTGGAGGAACAAGGAAACCAATTACCGTTTCGGAAGGAAAGTACAAAGTGAGGCGGTCTTTTGCGCATGGTAATAATTCATTGAATACCTATCCGTACGTAAATATCTGGTGGATGAGTCTCTTCTATGATTGGCAGGCAGTGCAGTGGGGAAAGAAGGCTTTCTTCCTGTCGACAAAACAGTCGTACTCCAAAGTGGATAAGCCTCTACCAGAGCCGCATAGAGGGGGTCTTGAATCATATTATAAAAGTTGGGATGTTGCTGAAGACGGCCTGAGCTTGGAAAATGAACAAGATTACGAAGATATGCTTAGAAATATGATTATGCTGTATAACGATTTTACTCAGGAATCAGGAGCCGAGAGTAATACAGTAGAGTTTAAAGAGCGACTGTTAAGTTCGAAAAACATTATTCTTCATGGGCCTCCCGGAACTGGAAAGTCTTATATGGCGTTGGAACTGGCCAAACAGATTACTGAAAATAATGATGATCAGATGGAATTCGTCCAGTTTCATCCAAGCTACGACTATACGGACTTCGTAGAAGGGCTTCGGACGAAACAATATGGGAACAATCAAGTGGGCTTTGAACTGATGCCGGGAACCTTTATGAAGTTTTGTGATAAAGCACGGAGGAATCAGGCAGGCTCGGATAACTTTGATGAGTCATGGGAGCTCATGCTTGAAGAAATGAGAGAAAAAGAGGAGGTATCTATACCGACTCTTACAGAGAGAAGTACACTTACTTTCCAGTTATCTTCAAAAGATTCATTACGTTTTAAAGATATCAGTGCAGGCACTTTAACTAAATGGAATTTATATAACGTGTATAGAGGGAAGCAAGGGCGTCCTTCCAATGCATATGATAACTATATGAAAGCTGTCCTTAAATACATGAAAGAAAACCATAAACTTCAGGATTATGCAGAAGCGAGTGGGAAGAAATATGTCTTTATCATCGATGAGATTAATAGAGGAGAAATATCTAAGATATTTGGCGAGCTCTTTTTCTCCCTCGACCCTGGATATAGGGGAGAAAAAGGTGCTGTCATGACCCAATATCATGCGTTGCATTCTGGGGCAGAGTACCCATTCCCCGAGAAGTTTTATGTGCCTGAGAATGTCTACATCATTGGTACGATGAATGACATTGATAGAAGTGTGGAGAGCTTCGACTTTGCGATGCGAAGACGGTTCAGGTTCATAGAAATCAAGGTGAAAGACAGCCTGAGTATGTTGAAACAACTCGATGAAACGCGGGTGACGATTGATGATGTCGAGGATCGACTTACAAGGATGAACGAAGGGATAGAAAATATTCCTGGATTGGATAAGAGTTACCATATAGGTCCAAGCTACTTTTTGAAATTGAATGATGTCGGTTATGACTTCGAAGTGTTGTGGGAGGAGTTCCTTGAGCCACTGCTGAAAGAGTATTTAAGAAACCACCTGGATGCAGAGGAACATTTATATCGTCTTAAGCAAGCCTACTATCTCGATGAACAGGATGAGTAGCATGGACGGACAACATTTAATCCTTAAGGATAACTCCCGAACAGGGTTGGAGGAAAGCTGTCTTGGAAACACTGTCTTCCAATATTTGCAGAACAAAACAATGGGGGATCTGACAAGATCGGACATGCTTATTTTTCCAGAAGATAATGAGGCGTATGCAGATGATGATAGAAAGGTAATTGAGACAACGCAGGATAAAGTGGTGACATCAAACCTTCTGGGATTCTTCAGTAATGGCAAAGATGCAGTCAGTATCGTCAGTAGATTTGACGATAGTGAAGATAACTATTTCCTTCAATATATGTTGAGTAAAGTCTATGGTATTACACCGTTGGACTATTCCAGTACTATGAAGCCCAATCAGGGTTTCTTGGATTTATTGGTACTTCTGTTCCCCAGTATTTTGAATCAAGCATTGGCGAAAGGGATCTATAAAGAGTATCGAACGAAGCGTCACAATAACAGTGCCCTCAAGGGCAAAATTGATGTCGCCCGACATATTAAAAATAATATTCCTTTTACTGGAGATATTGCCTTCACAAATAGAGAATTCAGTTTTAATAATCCAGTGATTCAGCTTGTACATCATACAATCCAATTTATAAAACGACATAAACAGTATCATCGCATTTTGAATGAATCACACATTACGCATGAAAATATAAAAATCATTGAAAGTATTGCTTCTTCAGCAAAAGGGTCAACGGCCAAACTGATTGATCTTAATAAGCGGAATATAGTGAAACACGCTTACTATAAAGAGTATGAGCAGCTACAGAAAATATGCATCGCCATACTTGAAAGTCAAAGTATGCTGTTCACAAGCAACAGTAAAGAAAAATTTTATGGTGTTGTTCTCGATGGGGCGTGGTTGTTTGAGGAATATGTGAATACGGTAATAGGTGATGTATTCCACCATCCTAACAATACAGAAGGGACGGGAACTAATTATCTCTTCTCCGGTGGCGCGGGAAAAATCTACCCTGACTTCATATCAAAAAACAGTAAAGATAGAATAATCGCGGACGCGAAGTATAAACCGAGCCGCAACATTTCTGGGGTAGATTATCATCAAATCTTATCTTATATGTATCGGTTTGACTCAACTAAGGGCTACTATATCTACCCATACTCAATTATGGAAAATGAAAGGCCTTCAAAGCGCCCCATGGAACTTTTAAAAGGTCTCAACTTTGGCTCGAAGAAAGAAAGTATGAAGCGGGATCAAAAAATTACTGTAACGAAGCTGGGGCTGAGAGTACCTATAGAGACAGAAAACTACCATGAATTTAAAAGTATGATGAGAATGAATGAGCACGAATTGAGGGAAGAAATGAAAATTTGATGTTAGAGGAGTTGGATGCAAACGATGGATGAGAAGACAAACTTTGAAATGCTGGAATTAAAGTTGGCTCATATGCCTGACACTAAAGTGGAGAGTAAAATTGGTATGGTTGCAAGAGTTTGAACCTGAAGGAGAGTTCAACATTTTCTTGCAAACAGTGTATTTCTCCATTCCATCCTGGTGCTGTCATGAATTCATCAAAGATAATGTTTCCACTTCTGTGGAGAAAATAATCTTCTCCATTTCTTTTCGTACCTCATTTCGATTTTCTTTCTTGCTGCTCTAGCTAGCGGTAATAGATCTTCATCTGTATATTTCTTAGCTGTCTACCAATTGATGATTAACATTTTTTGAATTTTTGATATAGATAAACCTTTGGCGTTTCTCAAGTATTTGATACATTGGATATCGGATATTGCTAGCATCCTTTCTGACCTCCGCCGTTATTGATTTAACACCAATGCCGGTAGAGGGACTTGGAGAAACTAATCCGAGATGATCATATTTAGTTTAGAATCATACAAAGCTAATCCCCTTAATTTTTGTTCTACTAATACATAGATGTATTTTTGGTATAATGCTATAAGAGTAAGATATTGAAAGTAGGTACATTATGCCAATCATACAATATGGATCCACAGAGATTTATTATAGTATTTACAGTGAGGTACGTAATGACCTTAAAATCACAGTCAATTTGATTAATGGTGTAGAAGTCTATGCACCGGCAAGTATGGATGAACAAAAACTAAATCAGGTACTGGTTAAGAAAGCCTCCTGGATTATGCGAAAGATTGAAGAATTGAATGAAGTTAAACATACAGTGCAACCAACGGAATTTGTCAGTGGGGAAAAACTGTCGTACCTAGGCCGTAATTATCGGTTAAAAATTTACCGAGAAAACACAAAAGGCGCTTTCATCCAGTTTCAACAAGGGCGATTCATCGCCAGAGTGCCCAAGCAATGGTCTCAAGAAGAAGTACAGTACCAGTTGGAACAAGAGATGATGGCCTGGTATAAAACACATGGCACGAAGAAAATAATGGAACGTTCAAATATTTATCAAGAGATGATGAATGTGGTACCACGCTCACTAACACTGAAATCTCAGCTCAAACGGTGGGGGACTTGTACCCAGAATGGAGACATCTATTTAAACTGGCGCCTTGTTATGGCCCCTGTAAGGGTCATCGACTATGTGCTTGTCCATGAACTCGCACACTTGATTGAAATGGAGCATAATGAGCGATTCTGGCGGATCGTACGCCATACACTCCCGCATTATAAAGCGTCCAAAGAGTGGCTGCGTGTTCATGGCATGGAGTTGCATAGACTCCAATACAGACAACTTCATAACATACAAAAATAAAGATATAACCAATCCGGTTATATCTTTATTTATTTCATACTATAGTGTCTTTCACCCAACTGGACTAATTCTCTTGCTACGGACTCCACTTGCTTATTCGGAATTGTACTGGCTCTTAATTGCTTTTTCAACTGCTTGCGCATATTACGCTTCACATCGTCTTTCTCAGACCAATCAATCACTGCGTTATCTTGGATGATATCAGTAATTAATTCCGTCAAATCTCTGATCTTCTCTTGTTCTATACCTTCCGGTGCCTGTTTTTCCAACAGTTGATAAAACGGTAACTGTTTTGAATCTTTTAAGCCGTAGGACTGACTCTCCTGATTCAGATTCATCATTTCTTCCCGCATCTCATGGTACTTTTCAAACAGTTCCTCAAATTCCAACTGTCTTTCCTTACGCTGCTCAATCAATAATTCTAGCCGTTCTTTTAAAGAGGTATATTTAACAGGGTTCTCGTCAAATTTGATCCGAATCTCATGTTTAATGGCATGCTCCATTTCAGCTGCTTTGGCTTCCGGCTCCTTAATGGCATCCAACTTTTCATCAAACTGATTTGAGAGAATGCTTACCGGTTCGAATAATATTTTGGGAGATGTCGCATACACATATTCTTCTATCAATTCTCGAACCTTGCCCCCAGTATCAGAAATGTCCATTGTGCCATCATCGATATAGTAGCGGGATTTCGCATGCTTTCTGACTTTCCCCAGCCATTTTAAGTCATCGATGAAGGGCTTGGCTTTTGGACTGGGCATGATCGTGTCCATGCTCTCTGAAAACTTCTTGAATGCGGTATCAAAAGTGTTTCTTTTGTCTTCAGGTTCCAATACTCTAATATGCGCCTCCAAATCATTACGGGGAATGCCGTCAAAAAACTGCATCACCCGACGGTGTCGGGACTGTAACCGTGGAATTTCTTCATCGACATGGAACATTGCACCTTTGACATCATCATCATGAAAGATTCCCAGTGCCTTTTCTAAAAATCGTGAAACACCGTAGTAGTCCACGATCAAACCATGGGTCTTATATTCATAAGTCCGGTTCGTTCTCGCAATCGCTTGCAGCAGGTTGTGTTCCTTCAACGGTTTATCCAAGTACATGACTTGTTCAATCGGGGCATCAAACCCGGTAATCAATTTATCACACACGATGATGAAAGCCAGCGGATCTTCATCCAATGGTTTTTTAAATCGCTCAATCATTTCCTTTTCCTCAGTAGAAGACAAAGCGTACTGTTGCATTTCTGGCTCATCATTATGCTTCGGGGAAATAATCACCGCAGATTCATAGTCACTGAGTGCATCCAGAAACTTTTTATAAGTGACTGCCGCTTGTCGGGACACCGTCACTACTTGTGCTTTAAATCCATTTGGCTCGATATGTTTCTCGTAATGCTCGATCATATCCAAGACGATGGATCGGATTCTCTTATGAGATTCCGTCAGCGCTTGTTCGGTGACATATTTTTGCTTAATCCGTTCTTTGTCTTCATCGGAATATTCTCTGAAGAAACGATTAAATAGGGTGTCGATTGACTCTCCCTGCACATGTAAATCCACGAGGCGTGCTTCATAAAATATCGGTACGGTGGCGCCATCTTCGACGGCTTTTTCGATTGAATATTTATCAATATAACTGCCGAATGTTCGGATGGTACTTTTATCTTCCTTATCAATCGGGGTCCCTGTAAACCCGATATAGGTCGCATTGGGCAAACCGGTACGCATATTTAGTGCCAGGGAACTGTATTGTGTGCGGTGAGATTCGTCGACTAGAACAATGACATTTTCATCCGCTGTCAGTAGTGGATATTCTTCATCCTCATTTGTCTGGAACTTCTGTACGAGTGTCATGACGGTAGTCCCCGGTCCCTGTTGTAAGAGGGACTTCAACTGTTCGACCGATTCCGCCTGTTGTGGATTCGGAAAGCCACTGTCTTTGAAAGTTGAGGTGATTTGCCGGTCCAAGTCCTGCCTGTCTGTGACCACCACAATCACTGGATTTTTCAAAGCCTTGAGACGCCGCAGCTTCATGGATAAGAAGACCATGGCCAGTGACTTGCCGGAGCCTTGGGTCGCCCAAACGACACCGCCCCGGGCCTGCGGGTGATCGCCCATTTGAATACGCGCCACTGCCTTATTGACAGCCCGGTATTGCTGGTAGCGCCCCATCTTTTTGATTACCCGACCGTCTTCCTTTTCGTAGACGATGAAGTTTTGAATCATATCAAACAGGCGCGCTTTATCTAATATGCCAGCAGTAAGGATATCCTGTGGTGAAGCGTTCTCACCAATGTCCTCTACTGATAGAGGATAGGGCTCTTTCCACGTACTATAGTGCCTTGCTTGAGCGCCAATCGTCCCCACCTTAGCCCGATCGTTGCTAGTAGAGATTAAAAACTGATTGTAATAAAAAAGCTTTTCGTTAACATCCTGGTACCTTAAAAGTTGCCTAATTGCTTGTCCCAACTGCATGTCCGGTGGCAGTTCCGGACTTTTACACTCAATTACCACCAAAGGCAGACCGTTGACGTACACCATGATATCCGGATAGATGGTACCAGTTGCATGTGTGATGCCCAGTTGGTTCGTGATGATGAAGTCATTATTCTCAATATTAGCGAAGTCAATCAATGTTACCGTTTGGTTTTTACGGCCATCGCCCACGTCTTGTACTATAGATAATTTATTGACGAGGTATTCATGAAAGCGTTGGTTGGCCTCCATTAGACTCGCTGCGTCCATACGAGCGATATTATGGACGACTTTATTTAAGTTATTCTCACTGATCCACGGGTTCAAGCGCTTAACAGACTCTGTTAAGCGCTTGTTTAAAACCACTTCAGTTGTTGAAGTGCGTTCGTGATTCAGTTCCCCTCCATGCACATAGTCGTAGCCAAGCTTCTGAAGTTGGTTAATCATTCGATATTCTACTAACGTCTCTTCATTGTGAGCTTGTGCTTCGCTCATTGTGGGACCTCCTCATTCTCATTTAATGGCACACGGACTTTTCCGGTTAAGAGTTGTTGCATGAGACCATTTTTTATTTTAGATAATTTTTGTATTTGTTGTTGTTCGATCTGAATTTTAGTGTCTAAACTACTAATCCGTTTGCATATTTCTTTTTGCTCCTCAATAGGTGGAACTTGAATTAAAAATGATTCCATCTCGCTCTTTGAAATTTCTAAAAATGTACTGCCACTTGACAGAGATTTAAATCTATCTTTTAAAATCTCTATTAAGTAATAGAGGAACTCATTTAACAGTTCATCATTTTTACATATAAATGATTTGAAACCTTGGTTAGTTGCCATAGGAACAGTATTTATACTTCTTTCTCCGATAGTTGCTCTACTTGTCATGAGAACCGCTCCTATAGGTAATAAAGTCGCTGAACTATTATCTAAACCTTGATTATTAATATATGAGTTGGTCTTTTTAATGTACTTACTCTTCTGTTTTGTAATATCTGTGGGAGTTGCCCATGGTATATTTCCATTTTCCCAGTATTCATTATTACTTCTACTTGGTGTTCCGCCGTTAATAATTTCAGTCACTTCGCTTAATTTCTTATAACTCCAACTGATTGGAATATTTCCAACTGGTGTATCTTTGAATTTTGTATTATCGATACCTTCGTTAAGGAGCTCACGAATTATTCCTTTACGTACTTTTCTTGTTTGTTTTACAATCGCTTGAGTTTTTTCAATTGCTTCATCTACAGAAGAGAGGATAGATGCGATTTTTTGCTGTTCTAAGAAAGAAGGTTTAGGAACAGCTACTGAAGCTAAATCATTTTTATTAAACCCACTTTGTGCAGATCGTGAAGAAACCCGCTTTAAATAGTTTTGGAATATATAGGATTGTAGAAAATAGTACAAAAATTTATTATCTATCTTTTTATCTTTTTTTATAATCTTTGCTAACGCTACATTATAAGCACCTTGTAAACCAGTTAAAATTCTACCAGTAGATGCTCCATACCTAGCTATAAATATATCTTCTTTCTGGCATGTTTTTAATTTATTTGTAAAAGGAACATATACTTTATGCTTATCAGAATCAAAATCCCTAATCTGTATTAATCTGATGTAACCATTTTGAGGATGATTTATAAATTCAGATCTTGGAGGCTGTGTCCCACCTTGAATATCTAATGCTTTTTCCCACTCTATCATGGGCATCGGTTCCATGTTCATTCGTACCCCAGCTCCTTGAGATAGCCATACATTTTATCTTCAATTAGTTCTCTATCTTGTTCTAATTTATGCAAATCATTTAGTGTTGCCTGTAGATCAATCTCTTCTTCTTCTTCAGTGGTATCGATATATCTTGCAATATTTAAGTTATATTCATTTTCTTTAATTTCTGTGATATCAACTACTCGACAATATTTTTCAATATCTTCCCATGAGTCATATGCATTTATTATCTTCTCGATATCTTTATCATGAAGGATATTCTGGTTTTTACCTTCCTGATAATCTTTAGAACCATCTAATATAAAAACTTTTCCTCGTTGTTCTTCTTCCTTATTTCGGTTCAAAATCAAGATGCTCGCTGGTATACCAGTGCCATAGAACAAAGAAGAGGGGAGACCAATGACTGCTTCAATAATGTCCTCTTTTAGAAGACCTTCTCTGATCTTGCCTTCGGCACCGCCACGGAATAATACGCCGTGGGGCATTACCACACCGGCTTTACCTTCATGATTAAGCGTAGCTACCATATGTTGAACGAAAGCAAAATCACCAGCATTCTTTGGCGGGATACCAAATCTAAAACGACCATATTCATCTGATTCTGCTTCTTCTCTTCCCCAGTTCTTGAGTGAGAAAGGCGGATTAGCGATTACCCTGTCGTATAACAGTAACTCTTTACCATCACCTACGAGCTTTGGTTCACGTATGGTATCTCCGCGTTCAATACGGTGGTCACTGAGACCATGGAGGAGTAGGTTCATCTTACATATTGACCATGTATTCAAGTTTCTCTCTTGCCCATGCAATGATAAGTTACGCGGGTTTCCACCCTGTGATTTGATGTAGTCTACTGATTGAATGAGCATACCGCCTGAACCAACCGTGGGATCGCATACTCGCATACCTTCTTCTGGTTTAATCAGACTGACTATCAATTCAACTACTTTGGAAGGGGTATAGAATTCTCCACCTTTTTTACCAGCATCATCTGCAAACTGCTTAATGAGATACTCGTATGCACGGCCGAGCATGTCCGGTTCTGATAAATTGTCATTGCTGAGATCGATTTTTGAGAAGTGCTGGATCAGTTGCAGCAACAATTTATCTGGGAGCTTTTCCTTGTCATTGAAATCGATGTTGGCAAGCACACCGACTAGGGAAGGGTTTTCTTCCTCCAGAGATTCAAAAGCTTTATTGATTGTATTACCGATGTCGTGAGTTTGTATTTGTATCTCTGTCCAACGAGCTCTTTCAGGTACAAAGAACTGGTGTTCATCCCGATCATACCATGCATAATCGTCACCTTCTTTCCACTCGACCTTCTTAGCCGTCTCTATAAATACGTCACTCAAACGTTTTAAAAACAACAACCCAAAAATATAGTTTTTATAATCAGAGGAATCGATTGATCCTCTTAGTATATTTGCTGATTCCCATAAATGAGACTCCAATTGCGGTAATGTTAGTTTAGACATTATTTCACTCTCCAAATTTTTATAATCATCTTGCTTATATTATACAAAAAGTAGGAGCGCTAGGCTCCTTCGTGTTGTTGCAGTTTTTAAAACTAACATCTAATGGTGTCTATTGTTATGGTTTGCCAGAGTTCTTCCAGCTTTACTCTTGGATGCCTTACTAGCTCCTTTTGTAGCTAGAGTCCTTGCAGCTTTCCTTGTATAAGGAGTTGCTTTTTTACAAGCCATAAACTACCACCTCCTGGCATAATGCCAATAAATTCTACGAAGTGGTATCGCCTAGTTCCTACTCTGTTATTTATTATACCAAATATAGTAAAAACACATCACTTATGATGGTTATCATCGTATCGCTCAATGATGCGGTTTTTCCTCAGATAAGTTATTCGTTAAATTACACTTATCGCGTTTCAGTTTTATCAATATTTAAATCAAACGCTTCTAAAGTTATTCAAATAGATGCGAAAATATCTCCTGAATACCATGGCGATATTCAGGAGATAATATTACTGTCATCATATTCCTAATATAATATTGTATTTAGTTGCTGTTTTTCAATTTAATCAGCAATGACTTTAATGTTTTATTTCTAAATCCGTATAAATCTTTTAAAGCTAGACCCATAGCAAGCCAAAAACTTGTCCCCTCAGAATTACGCTCCATGGGGCCGACTGTCTCCTCAAACAATGGAAATAATTCTTCGAACTGTGAAAAACGATATTGATAATTATACTCTTGCATCAGTAACAACATATGCATGAAATCGTTAAATTTCTTGTCCTTTAATAGCTTTTTTGTTTTACTGTCATTTTCATTCAAACCATATACGCAACTAAAGATTGCTCGGATTATTTCCTCGTCTATATAAATAAGGCCTGCTTCGTTTTCTTTGATATGCAATTCAAGTCACCTTTCTCTCATATCATTTCACAAGCTACGAGTGCATATTTTTTATTTGCATCTAACTTTATCATTTCCTTCTCAACTACTTTGAAATCTGCTTCATTATAAAATCCTTTTAATAAATCTTTCATTTCGTGAAGGTATAAAAGTGCTACCCATGCACCCCAATCTGTTTGTTTACCTTCGATTTCTTTATCTTCAATTTTCTGAAGGATAAAATGAAATGTGCTATGTGATTTTGGGAAAAACATACTAATTCGTTTAGGAATATTACCATTATAATCGCCGTTCTCATAATCAAATAAATCGTCTTCTAAATCCCCAATAAACACTTCAAGTTCCATTGCTCTTCCTCCTATCTCACTTATATTTAACCTCTTTTATTTCTATTCTCTCTATAATTCACGGTATGCTAATAAAATCACTTCCATGTTTCTTCTTTAAGCTTTTCAGCAATCAACTGAGTATCGAGTTCTTCTTTCACTAATCCATAATCAGTCAAATCAAAATATTTGGCTCCCAATAGCCCACCTGGAGAGACTTTTTCAAATTTTGTTTCAATGAATTCTGGGACTATAAAAAATCTATGCCCTTTATAAATTTGATAACCAAATTCTTCTTCTCCATGAAACATCGACTGCACAATATTATCTATGACTTCATCTGTTAATTGATCTTTATTGCCTTCCACTACTTCCCATTTGAATTTTTTGCTTTCCTTGTAATAGTCAGCATCGACAATGAGTTCAATTTTTCCGACACCTTTTATTTCTTTTCTTGTGTATAACCCTAAATATCTGTGGCGTCTATTATATGATCTGCTTGCAGGTGCGTAGTACAGTTTGTATTTAAAATTGTGATCTAATGTATCCCCAACCGGAAGTGCACGCATCAACCGGTCTTCGATGCTAATGAGATTAGCACCGTTACAGTAATCTTCATAGTCATCAATAATCATACTCATTTCTGTGTCATATTCGTTAATAACTGATCTGAAACTGGTAATTATATCCTCAAAGGCAGTGTCGATTAGTTGAACGTCTGTTCCTTTCTCATTTAATTTATTTCTTATCTTTACTTTATAATCTTCGTGTATTTGGTGAACATTGATGAGCATCAGATACTTATTTTTTTCTCCGTCAAAACTATCAGTATGTTTTATAATCTGGTCGATATCTTCTTGTCCGTATAGCTTTGTCTCTATAACAATTTTAAAGCTTTCCTGTGTAATTGCTCCATCTGGAACACTATGGTTCGCACTTGTTTGTTGTTCAAACTTTATCGTAGAGTTTATTGGCATGGTCTGTTCATCATTAGGTAATTGATTTAAGAACTCTTTGAAAACTCTGCTATCATGATGATATAATCTGCTGAACAAAAGCAGTGTGTTATTCGTCACCGTATTCTCCTTACTGGAATACCGCTGAAAATAATGAATATCTGGCATATTCTCTTCCTCACTTTCTGTATGCTTAACTTACTTTTAACCATTCCTAATTAGATTTAATTTTAAAATTAAAGATATGCTATTTAGCAACGTTTATTATCTTGGCTGACATAACCTGTTTATTATAACCAACTTCGATCTCATCATTAATAAGGAGACTAATATCGGGTCACGCACTCATCTAATGTCTTCCCGTCTTTCCTCTTCCACATGATCCATCCATTAGCGGGTTGGAGTGCGACAATTGAAGCTGCAGTAGAAGGTTTAGTGAAAGTATAGTCTTTTACAAATATACCTTCATCGTCGATTATTTTAGTTTCCTTTAGCTCATTAAGTAATCTGCCATTTGAAAAACTTTTGGTTGAGCTTGAAGCAATTCTTGACCCTTTTATAACTGTCATCCCATCCTGAGAATATATAGCTTTAGCATCCGATCCTCTGCTAGTAATATAATAATAATTGTCTTGATCTCTCATCTCTTTTTCATTCATTTTTGGCATAAATATAGGGAAGCCCAAAAAAGATAATAGATCTGCGATAGAACTATACATATCCATTAAATCCGCTTCTCTAGCTTCATGTACAAAAGACTGAGTAGGTGTATTCTGATTCAATGAATACCGATCCGCTTCTAACGCTCTTTGATAACAGTAATTCTCTAAGTATTTTATGTCTGCTTTTGTTAGTTGATTCTCTTCGCCTGTAGTCGTAAATACTACAGCCACAGACCAATCTCCTCTTTCTTTATGGTGACGCTTTAAACGATTGTATATAGTTTCACTTTCACCAATATATGCTGCCGCTCTATTGTGATCTATAACCGGCTCCTCTTCTTCGAACAAAAAGTATATGCCGTTATAATTGAGTTCTGGTCTATTCTCGATTGCTACATCAAGATCGAATCTTGGTATATATATTGCTTGAACAGTACGTGTGGGAATTTGTGATATTCTATAGCCTCTAGTATTACCACTTGGAAAATATGTTTGAATTGTGAAGGGCCTTTTTTTCAATATTATCCACCTCGAGTATCTTCATGTTCTTTATCTAAGTCTCTTTTCTGTAAATACTTATCCAGTATTCTCCTTCATTCATTTTGTGCATCCTGATCTTTTGATACTATAAATTGAATAGTTAATATGTTTTTATTTATAATGTTCTGTAATAATTTCGTATCTTCTCCATCATCAACGGTCTTCTCTCCTTGAGAAACTCCTGAAAGTCTCCAGCATCCATTTCAAAAATGGATTCGGGGATACAGTTCATCCTCAAATTATCTTCCAGCTCCGCTTCACTCGATATTTCTCCAATCACATGTTCCTGATTCTCAATCTGTTTCTTCACTGTTTCCATGTATTGGGCGGGCGGCTGATTGCTGAGTGCGAGGTTCACCGTCTGCTCAGTGTATACGTAGTTGGCGATCTGGTTGTAGATAGAGTAATGGTCGAAACCGTTCTTCTGAAGGTAGTTCTTCGGGAACACATGATGCACATCTCCCCGTTCTTCTATCAGCTGCTGGACTCTGATGGATTTGGATAGGAATGCGTAGTCGTTGTCATAGATCTGCGCCATTACATAAAGGTTGAAGAATGGACTGTTGGATGTGGATGTTTCCAGATTTTCGAGGAATGTGTTCTCCCAGAATGCATCGGAGAGTTCCCCCTTCTCGACGGATTGAATGACATCACGCGGATTTTCTTTGGCGAACCGCTTGATGTCGGCGGAAAAGCGGCTTTCGATGGAGCTTGAATACCGTTCGGTCAAGGTGGATGAGACGATCCATTTCCTGACGGCGTGGTTGATGTCCGAGGAAGAGTAGTTCTGTTCCCTCAGCAGCAGGTATAGGGCATATGCGAAGTTCAGCACGGTGATCGATCGGACGAGCTTCTTATCGATCATGCCGGCTGATTTGACGATCATGAGGAATCTCTTGAAGTTCGTTTCATCGACAAACTGCATTACACCGTCCTTCAGGTCGGTGAAGGATGATTCTATGATTTCATCCTTGAATTCCCGTGTCTCGAAATCCCTGCCCGACAACAGACTGACGAGGTTGGAGAGGGGGCCGCGCAGGAACTTGAATGTATAGGCGACCCGCAGTACATCGGAATAACTTGGCTGATAGATGTTACTGTTGTAGTCCTTGAGCCACTGTATCTTCCTGAAGGCCTCCGTCTGTGAGAACTCTGCATCATTCGCACGGATGTTCTCAAAGATGTTCGGATGCTCGATGAGGTGTGAGAAGTAGTCGATGGTCTTGCGGATGATCGGTCCGTCGTGCTGGCTGTTCACCGATATTTTGGACATGACGAAATCGGCCTGGCTCAGGCTGACGCCTGTAGAGTTGATGCGGATGAAGATTTCCGTCACCATCTTGATGTCGAGTGTATGGTTCAAGTCTATGATGCCGAGCGTACTATGACGGATGTTGATCAGACGCTGGATGATCCGGTTCAGTTCATCAGGATTCATGCCAGGGTTATTGTTGCAGTACTCCGTAATGAAATTGAATGAACTGAAGGTGGGTTTGAATATCTCTGCGATATCCGGAATCCACCTTTTGTCTTTCAGTATCGCCGAGTTCTGGACTTCGAATTTCTCCTTTTTCGGGTGGAAGGCGATTTTGATGCGCTTCTTCTTGTACTTCCCATCCAGCACTTCATGCCCTGAAATGGCAGCCATAAGGGCAGTGACACGCTGCTGTCCATCGATCAGTATCTTCTTCCCGTGTGAAACGGTGCCGTCCTTGAGCCGTGCATCGGGGTTCTGCCATGTGATGATATAGCCGATGGGATAGTCCTTATATAGGGAGTCCAGGAGATCACGGACTTTCGTTGCACTCCAGACGAAGGGGCGCTGGATTTCAGGAATCGCGACGATGCCTTCGTCAATCCAGCCGAGCAGGGCATTTACTGTACTGTTGTTCACATTATAGTTGGACATGGTATACATCCTTTACGAGTGTGTTTGATTTCATGATAGCAGAATTCTTTAATGCTGGTATAATAATCTGAAAATTTAACATGTGCAGAATTTGATGATGAAGGTAGAGGAAGAGTGTCTTTCTCCCCAGGCTACTGCCATATTTGAGTGTAGACATGGTATATTTGTAAATACCAATATTCTGTACAAAGGGTGGGCACTATGACAAAAAAACTTTTTACATATGAAGAGTTTCAGTCTCTGATCGATTCTTCCTATGATGGTATCCACATCACCGATGACAAGGGAGTGACGCGTTTCTACAATAGGGCGTGTGAGGAGATAGAAGGTATAAGCAAAGAGGATATCATATGATTATTCTTTACATAACAAGTATATATAATTGGAAAATATTATATATATTTACCATATAATTATAAAATAATATAAGCCGTTGTAAAATACAATTTATTGTTAGAATATTTAAAAAATTAACATATTATACTATAATGGTATTTATAAGGAGGACAACACATGTTTATTTTTGATCTTTCATTTAAGCATTTTTTGAAAAATTATAAAGTTACGGCTTTATTAATTTTTCTTGTTTTGTTTAATGGTATTATTACATTGGTTTTTTATGGTAGTTATAATGATCAGAGTGTTGAAAAAATGGGGGCATTGGTTGATTCGAATATTAGAGAATTAGAGCTTTGGAGACTTTTCACTTACTCTTTAGGCCATATGAGTGTCTTACATCTAATACTTAATCTTCCTATGATTTATTTCTTAGGGAGGCCGTTAGAAAAATATTTTGGAAGTCTTAACTTTATAGCTGTTACTATATTTATTTCCTTAATTACAGGAATTCTAATAACTATGTTTCATTATGGGATTTACCCTCTTAGTGGAAGTTCTAGTTTTGGCAGTGGTTATTTAGGAATATATTTTTTCTTTATATTATTTTATTCAGATAAATTTTATAAACAAGATTATAGTTTTCTATTAATGATTATCGGATCTTTTGTTATATCAACTTTTGTAATACCTGATATTTCTATTGTAGGCCATATTGGAGGATTTCTTGTTGGGTTTATAGTTGCTGTTATTTTTAATACATTTCGTAAAAAAAATCAGTTGAAAGTTAAAATTGAAGTCTAATCAAATCATGCGAGTTATTTTAATTTTGAATTGTATAGAGAGCGTAAAATAGTTTGTGTAAATGAATAAATAGAAAAAGGGCATCCTTTTCTTGTAATTTCGTTTGTCAAAATAAGCTAGACAGTTACTTATCACCCATGTAACTCAAAAACACTTCCAACGGTGTACGGTAGTCCAATGGTTTTCTCGGTATGTGGTTTCTTCTTGCGGCGACGGATGAGACGAAAGCCTGATCGACCGTGTTGAAACCCATGTCTTTGGGCAGTCCATCCTTTCTGAGCAGTCCATTGGAATGTTCATTCAATCCCCGTTGGGACGGTGTCCCTGGATCGGCAAAGTAGATGGACAGATCATTTCGATTGCTCATCGACTGCCAGTTTGAGAATTCCTTGCCACAGTCGAAGGTGATGGATGGATTGGAAGTGTGCCGGACGATCCAGCTGGATGACCGGAGGGTGCCGATCCTCATGCTGACGGGCAGGGGGGAGAGCTACGACATCATCCATGGCCTCGACATCGGGGCGGATGACTATGTCGTGAAGCCGTTTGATCCGAACGAACTGATTGCACGGATGAAATCGGTCCTTAGGCGGTCCGTCCATGCGGCCGGAGTGGAGGAAATCATCGAGATGGCAAACATGACCATCATACCGGATGAACACAGGCTGGTGATCAATGGCGTGGAACTCTTCATGCCGCCGCGTGAAATGGCGCTGCTGCATTTTTTCGTCACCTGGCCGGACCAGGTCCTATCGAGGCAGCAGCTGCTGGTGGTGAAGAAGATGGCAGGGCGCATCACCGGGGCCGACAGGAAGTTCGCAACAGAGCTTCTGGAAGAGGTAGGATTGGGCGATAAGCTCAAGAAATACCCATCACAGCTTTCCGGTGGGGAACGCCAGCGTACCGCAATCGCGCGTGCTTTCATCAATGACCCGAACATCATACTGGTGGATGAGCCGACGGCAAGTCTCGACAGCAGCCGTGCCTTCGGGATCGTCGAACTGATTTCAGAAGGGGCAAAGAAGTGGAACAAGGCTGCAGTCATGGTCACCCATGATGAACGCATGCTGAAGTATTGTGACCGCGTCTATGAGATTTCCGATGGTGTACTTAAAGAGATGGAACAGACAGTATAATAATATATAGGAAAAGGAGAAGATCAGATGATCTTCTCCTTTTTTCATGCCTATATCCTTAACTGTGGTTAACTTCAATATAACATGAAATTCACATGGCGTTTTTTGCATCAAAGGTGGCTAAGTTGATTATAAAATCCACCATATACATCCTGCATTTAACGGTCAATTTAAAACAATAAAATCCCGTGAAGATGAAGTATGTATCTCCTGGGAAAAGGATCAAGACTTCTGTAAGCTTGCAATTGATTTAAATACGAATAAGTCTGTCATTACTTATAATGATATGAATGGCAATACAGTAGAATATATTATTTAATCCTTCTAAAACCCGTATCACTCTAGATAATTGATATGGGTTTTTGTTCCTTACCAATTCCCTTCTCCTTAGCCTTAGCTCCTATTTACTTCCTACTAAAAACTCCATAATTCAATAAAAATTCTTATTGTTTGACTACAAAAATCTATTAAGACCCCTTTATCACAAGTAAACTTTTACTAAAAATAAAAGAATTATACGATAATAAGCATGATTTTTTATAAAATTCGATTTATTTTATATATTTGTTATTGAAAGCGCTTCACACATCTGATATTATGAAAACATAGTTAGTAAATATTTAGTAAATACCAAGCGGTGGGATTTGATAATATGGTAAGGATAAAAGATATTGCTGACCGAGCAAAAGTTTCCTCGTCCACTGTATCAAGAGTTTTAAATCAAGATGAAACTTTGTCTGTGGCAGATGAGACGCGAATGAGAATTATACAAATTGCTAAGGAAATGGATTATAAAACTGTACAAACACGTCGCAGCAAGCAATCCCAAAAAGGTGATACACCTAGAATTGGAATTATGCTTTGTCAGTCATTAGATGAAGAGTTAGATGACCCTTATTTTCTTTCTATAAGACACGGGATTGAAAACAAATGTAATGAACTAGGATTATTTAATAGTGAATTATTCAGATATCATCATTTCAATCCAGACAAGATGAATAGGGAAGAAATGGATGCGCTTATTATAGTTGGTAAGGTAGATGATGAAGAAATTGCTCGTTTGAATATTGATGAGAGCAAAATTGTTTATATTGATTATAGTCCGGACGTAATGAAATACGATTCTGTTGTTGTTGAATTGACAAAAGCGACTGACCTATTATTGGATCATTTATTTGGTCTTGGTTATCAGCAAATAGGTTATATAGGTGGAGTACAAGAGAAGCATTCGAAAGAAGGAAACATTGCATTTGTAGATGATCGGCAAACTACTTTCGAAAATCGAATGAAGCAAGCTGGGCTATATGATGAAGAATATGTCTATATCGGTAAATTTACCATGACGGAAGGTTATAGATTAATGAAAATGGCTTTAGAAAAGGGAAAGCTTCCAGAGGCATTCATTGTTGCCAGTGACCCAATGGCCATCGGTGCTCTGAGTGCATTACAAGAAAGTGACCTGAAAGTTCCTGGAGATGTTGCCATTGTAAGTATTGACGATGTCGAAATGGCAAAGTTTGCAAGTACTCCATTAACTACTATCCAACTTCCTGCAGAAGAAATGGGAAAAATAGCGGTGAAATTACTGTTAGACCGTTTTGAGGGAAGGGAAATCCCTTTGAAAATCACTGTTCCAAGTAAATTAATCATTCGAGATAGTTGTGGGAGTCGTATAAGAAGTAAGCAAATGGGATAACTTTTTTAAATTTTAAGGGGGTGAGGAATGTTGGATGCTAGGCTGTAATAGAAAATATTAGGCTAGTTGCCAAAACTTATACTCGGTTAACCTTTTTTCATACATTATGAAAGCGATTACTAAAATGGGAAAAAGGAGAATTATATGAAGAAGTCAGTAAATACTTAGTAAAGTTAAGAGGTAATTAGATGGCGACGGTTAAAGATATAGCAAAAAATGCTAATGTATCAACTTCTGCGATTTCAAGAGTATTGAATGGTGATAGTTCACTATCAGTTACTGAGGAAACCCGTAACCGTATTAACACAATAGCTCAGGAATTAAAGTATGAGCCGGTGCGAAAAAGCCGCATAGCCGCATAGAGATGGAAAAAGAGAATAACGGAGACGTCTTGAATATTGGTATTATCCTATGCCAATCGCTTGAGGAAGAATTGGACGTCTCCTATTTTTTATCAAACTAGCAAGGAATTGAAAAAGAATGTTCGGAACAAGAGGTGGTATATCCCCGTATTTTGCGTTTGAACAGTATTCAATCCAAATTAACATTAAATGAATCTGATGGATTAATCGTTGTTGCTCGGTTAAGTAAAGAAGAATTAGAGTTGGTTAGTGACCATATAGAGAACATTGGTTATATTAACCACTCAACAGAAGAAGATAAATATGATTCCGTCATTGTCGATTTTGAAAAGGCAACAGGGGATGCATTACATCATTTATTGAAACTAGTTGTTCTGAATTGACAATAAGAGAGAGCTGCGGGGGGTTAGGGAAGATCTCCATTCTAGTACATGAAAACCCCCTTGCAACGTTTTATCAATTCTAATTCATAGGGGATGCTTTACAACTTTTTGGGTAAAGTTTTGAACTATTAGGGTTTTAGAAATCAGTTCATAGAATGAAAAGGCTACCTTTATGTATTTAGGCAAATGCTTTCTCAAAATGTAGGGAATGGTGAAGGAGGGGTTTACGATGACAAAGATAACAAAAAAATTATTATGCATTGCCATGAGCACCATTTTACTTGCCGGGTGTACGGGAAGCAGTTCAGCTAATGGCAAAATAACTTTAGAATTTTTCTCGGTTAAATCAGAAAATATTGGTATTTATCAAGAGTTGATCAAGGAGTTCGAAGCAAAGCACCCCAATATTCATGTTGATTTAGAGCAGCCACCAGAAGCGGAAACAGTATTGAGAATGAAATTAACCAAAAATGATACACCGGATATTATCGCTTTTAATGGGAACCCAACCTATGGAGAGATAGCGGAAGTCGGGGTCTTGCACGACTTTTCGGGTTCGGATCTGGTAGATAAGGTTCAGCCAAAATACTTTGATATGCTTGACCGTTTGGTAGGTCCGGAGCGCGATGGTGTGTATGGGTTGCCATATGCGACAAATGCCGATGTCGTTGTTTACAATAAGCAAAAATTCCAAGAGTTAGGCCTGGAAATACCAAAAACATGGGATGAATTTATCAATTGCTTGGAAATAGCAAAGAAGGCGGGAGAAACGCCAATTGAATTTACACTGTTGGAACCTTGGACAACCTTGCCGGTGTGGAATACGCTCGCAGCTAACCTTGTACCAGAAAATTTTGGTGAACTAAAGGATGCTGGAAAGACATCGTTTGCAGAAACTCATCAGGAAGTTGCAGACAAAATGTTAACATTACTTCAATATGGCCATAGAGATAATTTTGGTATTGATTATAATGGTGGAAATCGTGCCTTTGCATCTGGAGAGGGGGTTTTCTATTTACAAATAAACTCGAGCGTTCCTGAGATCAAAAGGATCAATCCGGATATCGAACTGGGAACTTTCCCATTACCTGTCACCAATGATCCGACAGAAACAAAATTAGTTTCCGGAGTGGACGTGGCGTTAAGTATTAGTAAGGATACCAAACATAAAAAAGAAGCGTTGCAGTTTATTGAATTTTTGATGAAAAAGGAAAACTCCCAGAAGTATTTAGAGGATCAAAAAACATTTTCAGCGATTAAAGGTGTTACACAAGATAACTCGACCTATGATGGGATTAGGGGCTATTTTGAAAAAGGAAAATTAGTAAGCTTTCAAGATCATTATTACCCTACAGGCCTAGGACCTGAAAATAACATTCAAAGTTTTTTAATCGATCAAGATAAGGAAGCGTTTTTACAAAAATTAGATAAGGAATGGGAAAAAGTACAGAATCGCTAGGAATAGGTACAAGGAACGGACACAATTCATCATCTTAAGAAGGAGAGAAAAAAATGGCGAAGATAAATAAAACGTATCTACTAATGATTATTCCTGCGTTAGTTGTATTTTTTTCCTTTCATACACTTCCACTCCTGCAGGGAATATTTTATAGTCTCACCGATTATCGAGGATATGGTACGTGGGATTTCGTAGGATTTAAAAACTATTTTAACGTGTTTCAGGATGGGCGTGCACTAAATGCGTATGGATTTACCTTTAAGTTTGCTATCGTGTCAACGATCATCGTAAACATCATTAGTATACTAATTGCCATGGGGCTGAACGCCAAAATCAAATTTCGCAAATCATTACGAGCCATTTATTTCTTGCCGTATATTTTAAGTCTGTTAATCATCGGCTATATCTTTAAATTTATGTTTACGCATCTTTTACCACAACTCGGACGAACACTCGACTGGGATTTCCTTTCTACGAATATTTTGGGCAATCCGGATTTGGCTTGGGTTGGAGTGGTTATCGTTGCGGTGTGGCAGGCGGCAGCGTTTAATACATTACTATATTTGGCTGGACTTGCAACCGTTGATGAACAAATTTATGAAGCGGCAAATATTGATGGGGCTGGATCATGGACTAAGTTTTGGAAAATAACGTTTCCGATGATTGCTCCATTTTTCACCATCAATATGGTAGTTGCGATGAAAAACTTTCTCATGGTCTTCGATCAAATTGTCGCATTGACAAATGGGGGACCAGGTCATGTAACCGAATCGATTTCACTATTGATTTTCAGCAGTGGTTTTGGTGGAGAATTTGCCTATCAATCGGCAAATGCGGTGATATTCTTTATTGTAGTTGTCGCTATTTCCATATTCCAACTTCGTCTTCTTGAACGAAGGGAGGAGCAGTAAATCATGAATAAACGAGTCAATTGGAAAATAACTACTCTTTTAATTGCGGGTTCCATTTTTATTTTGTTTCCGCTCTATTTAACGATTGTCGTAGCCTTTAAGTCTCCAGCAGAAATGTCAGAGAATGTGTTAGCTTTACCTAAATCTTGGAGTTTAGATAACTTCTTAGAAGCGATAAAAGTGACAGACTTCTTTGGAGCCTTGGGCAATAGTATCTTCGTAACCTTTTTTACCGTCGTATTGACGTTGATTGTCCATTCGATGATTGCGTATGCGATTGCTCGTAATTTGCACAAAAAAAGATTTAAACTTCTTTATTATTATATTATTAGTGCTATGTTCGTGCCCTTCCCGGTCATTATGTTACCGGTTGTTAAAGAGGCAAGTTTCATTGGTCTGGATAATTTAGTCGGTCTTGTGCTGCTAAACCTTGTGATGCAGTTGGCACTTAACGTATTTATTTATGTTGGGTATATTAAGGCTATTCCTGTAGAACTGGAAGAAGCTGCGATTATTGATGGAGCAAGTACATGGCAGGTTTTCTGGAAAGTGGCATTTCCATTGATGACGCCAATTCATGCTACTGTTGCCATTCTTACCGCCCTTTTTGCCTGGAACGATTTTATGCTGCCACTTGTGCTCTTAAGTGATTCCAGCATGTATACTTTGCCGCTCATTCAGCATGCATTCCAAGGTGAGTTTAGTACGAATTATAATTTGGCATTCGCTTCCTACTTAATGGCGATGCTGCCAATGATTATTATATACGTATTTGCTCAAAAATGGATTATCGGTGGTGTAATGCGCGGGTCTGGTAAATGATGACGTTTATATAATGAGGAGAAAAAAACATAATCATATTTAACGAAACAAGAAAGAAATTCACCTACAAGCAAAGGATAACAACTATATTTTTCTGTATTACGAAATAATCAGCTCGGACACGTGTATTATAGTCAAAAAATAAGACACAAGGATTCATTCATCCATCTCATTACGAAGCGAAACTGATCCAATGTGAGCAGTGTCTATGAAGGGGAAGAGAGCTTTTCCCTGGAAATATTCAAACAGGAGTATCTGTCCATGGTACGACCGATTACCGCGAACCTGCCTTTCAGTTATTGCAGGAAAATGTCAGCCGGATCACTAATTTTGAGTATAATGGCCATCAAATTTTTCGGGAAAAAAGCAACTTAACGGATTGCCGGCAACATATGTGGAAAATGATGATGAAGCGAAAAGTCTGGAAATTTCTTTATACGGCAAGCTCATTGATGCAGAGCTCAAGCTTTTGTATACGGTTTATGAAAAATTTAATGTAATCACTAGGTCAGCAAAGTTTATCAATCATGGTGAAGAAAATATCAACCTATCAAGGGTATTAAGCGCCAGTGTGGACTTCCTTGACTCTGATTTTGAAATGATTCAATTATCAGGTGCATGGTCACGGGAACGGCATGGGCACTCCCGAAAACTAGCCCCTGGGATTCAACGCATTTCTAGTAAGCGGGGTGATGATAAGACTTCACTCGGAGACTGGTTTGTGGATGAACGAAAATTGCCAAATGGAATCACGACACTTGCGGAAAAGATTACGGCAATGGGGCTTGATTTCGGGTTATGGTTCGAACCGGAGATGGTATCCAAAGTCAGTGAGTCGTATAAGACGCATCCAGATTGAATTATTCATGAACCCAGAGGCCATCGCTCACACGGTAGAAATCAATATATTCTCGGTTTTTTCCGAAAAGAAGTGGTCGATCATATTTATCAAAGAATGGCAACTATATTGGGAGATGCACCTATTTCCTATGTGAAATGGGATATCAATCGGTATATGACAGAAATTGGATCAGTGGCACTAGCAGCGGAGCAACAACAAGAAGTCGCTCATCGATGTATTCTGGGAGTCTATGACTTATATGAAAGACTTACCGCAGCATTTCCCGATGTTTTGTTTGAATTTTGTGGCAGTGGGGGCGCCCGATTTGATCCGGGAATGCTGTACTATGCTCCACAAACATGAACAAGTGATAATACGGATGCGGTTGAACGGTTGGAAATCCAATACGGAATATCATTGGTATACCCAATCGGTTCTATTGATGCCCATGTTTCAGATATACCAAACCATCAATTAGGTAGAGAGACGAGACTTGATACTAGAGTAAATGCAGCTTATTTTGGAGTATTTGGGTACGAATTGGATGTTATCAAAATGACCGAACAAGAAAAAGCTCAAGTGAATCAGCAGGTTGCTTTCTATAAAGAAAACAGAAGCCTGATTTTTAATGGACAATTTTATCGAATCGACAGCTCGTTTAATAAAGAGGGAAATGTGACAATTTGGATGGTTGTTTCAGAAGACCAACAAGAAGCTTTAGTAGGTCGTTACCAGGTACTGTCATTACTTAATACTGGATTAAAACGGGTGCTGCTAAAAGGGTTGAATTCAGATTATGAATATGGAATAGAAGGATTGGAAAGTATTTTTTTTGGTGATGAATTAATGCATGCGGGATTGCAAATAGGTCTCTTTCCAATTGAAGAACGATCGGCTGATTTTTCATCGCAAATATTTAAGCTGTCTCGAAAGAATAGGTGATTGATAGCAAGCTCAGCTAGAATAAGTAACGATTTTAGTTGGAGTTTTTTGATTAATAGATTTAACGGGGAAGGTGATTTTTTGAATATACATAAGAGTAAAGTCCTTGAGGCAACAAAACATGTGGAGGAAAGAAGTAAAGAGTATGATGGAGGAAAATATAATCTAGGCTACCATATTTCGACACCAGCATGGATAAATGATCCGAATGGGCTCGTCGAATATAAGGGAGAATACCATGTATTTTATCAGCATCACCCATACAGTGAAAGTGGAGGACCGATGCATTGGGGGCATGTAAAAAGTAAAGATTTAGTACATTGGGAGCGTCTTCCGATTGCCCTTGCACCAACAGAAAAGTATGACAAGGATGGATGTTTTTCTGGAAGTGCAATTGTAAAAGATGAAGTACTTATATTATTTTACACAGGCTTTGTGCTAGAAGATGCAGAAAAGGCAATTTCAACCCAGGTGCAATGTATGGCGGTTAGTGAGGATGGAATTAATTTCACAAAAGTTGATCAGAATCCCATTATTTCAAAACCTCCTGCAGAGGGGTCTTACCATTTCAGGGATCCGAAAGTATGGGAGCATAATGGGTCTTGGTACATGATTGTTGGCACTACTAAAGAAGATGTAGGAAAAGTTGTTCTGTACACGTCGCTTGATTTGATTGATTGGGAGTATAGGGGCGTATTGGCAAAAAGTGATGATATCATGGGCTATATGTGGGAATGTCCCGACTTTTTCCATTTGGATGGAAAAGATATTTTGCTGATCTCACCACAGGGGATTAAGGCAAATGGGGATCAATTTAATAACCTTTATCAGACAGGTTATATTTCAGGTTCTTATAATTATGAACATAATAAGTATACAAGGAATCAGGATTTTCTTGAATTGGATAAGGGACATGATTTTTACGCCGCCCAGACTTTTGAAGATACCCAAGGTCGGAGAATAATAATTGGCTGGATGGATATGTGGGAATCGAAAATGCCTACTAAAGAAGAGGGGTGGGCCGGGGCGCATACACTGCCTCGTATACTAACACTAGAGGAAAATGATCAGGTAGTCATGAATCCCGTTCCAGAATTGGACTTGTTACGCAACCAACAGATTGAAAAATTGGAAAATAAGCAGATCACTTTGGAGTCAGAGTTAGTTACATTTGGCCAACTGGTCGAACTAGAGATGACATTTAACTTTCTCAATACAAATGCGAAAGTATTTGGGATCAAGCTAAGGTGTTCGGACGATGGAGAAGAGGATGTAGTAATTGGATATAATGTGGAAAGTAATAACCTGTTCCTTGATCGAAAACGGGCTGGTATGCCACAGGACAGTTTAAGACAGAGTGAACTTACTTGTCCAAATGGAAAATTAAAGCTTCACATCTATTTGGACAGATCATCGATTGAAGTATTTGCTAATGATGGCTTACTTGTAATGACTAGTAGAATTTATCTAAGTGAAACAAGCAATAAAATGAAGTTATTTACCGACCAAGGCTATGTAAATATGATGCATTTAGAATCCTGGAGTCTGAAAGATATTTGGGAAGAAGAAAGTGGGTTGGGTTGATTGGTGGATTCTACAGTTTGTTGTATTGGAGAGCTGTTGATTGATATGTTTTGTACAGATGTAGAAATTGAGTTGAAAAATAGAGGAAATTTTTAAAAATGACTGGTGGTGCACCTGCTAATCTGGCTGTAACGATTGCAGAGCTTGGAGGGAGTGCTTCTATGGGAATGAGCGAGAACTTCTCTCGACCATTCCTGTTAAGAGTATTGACTCTACCGGTGCAGGCGATGATTTTGTTGGGGCGATGCTACCGATGGCCACGCTATTCCTGTTCTTACAAAGGTTCTTTATTCAAGGACTAGCTGGCGGTGCTGTTAAAAGTTAAAGCAAGATAAGTAACAATAACACGATATAAAAGGAGTAAAGTCGATGCCAATTTTTTATAGCAATGAAAGTAAAGAATTTCACTTACAAGGAAAGAATGTAAGTTATATCCTTAATATACTCAGAAATAGCCAATTAGGCCATCTGTATTACGGAAAGAAATTAAGGCATAGAGACTCATTCAATCACTTATATAGGGAAGAATATAGAGATAATAGTACGAATGTATTTGAAGGAGATCAGACTTTCTCTTTAGATACTTTAAAGCAAGAATTTCCTGCTTATGGCACAACCGACTTCCGCGAACCAGTGTACCAAATACTGCAAGAGAATGGTAGCCGTATTACGAACTTTGAATACCAAGAGCATAAAATTTACAAAGGGAAGCCCAGCTTAGAAGGGCTCCCTGCTACTTATGTAGAAGATGAAAATGAAGCAACAACATTGGAGATCACATTATATGATGAAGTAATCGATGCAGAACTTGTACTGTTATATACAGTCTACGAAGATTTAAATGTTATTACACGTTCTGCTAAGTTTCATAATAATGGAAAAGAAAAACTGAACTTAACAAGAGCTTTAAGTGCTAATGTCGATTTCTTCGATAATGATTTTGAAATGGTTCATTTATCCGGGTCATGGTCAAGAGAAAGACATGTAAAAACCAGGAAATTAGAACAAGGCATCCAAAGTATATCAAGTGCTAGAGGTACAAGCAGCGCACATCAAAATCCATTTATTGCAGTCAAACGGCCGGATGCCAACGAATACCAAGGAGAAGTTTATGGCTTCAGTCTTGTATATAGTGGTAATTTCTTGGCACAAGTTGAAGTGGATCATTACGATGTTACTCGTGTACAGATGGGGATTAATCCTTTTGATTTCAATTGGTTACTAGAAAGAGGCGGAACTTTCCAAACACCAGAAGCAGTCATGGTATATTCTGATGAAGGTTTAAATGGGATGAGTCAGACTTATCATAAGTTATATCGTACTAGATTAGCCAGGGGTACGTGGCGTGATAAACCAAGACCAATATTAACGAACAACTGGGAAGGAACCTACTTTGATTTTGATGAAGAGAAAATTCTTTCTCTTGCAAAGGATTCCAAAAAGCTAGGTATTGAATTATTTGTCCTTGATGATGGCTGGTTCGGAAAGCGAGATGACGATACCACTTCCCTTGGAGACTGGTTCGTTGATACACGAAAACTACCAAACGGAATTACCGGGCTTGCTAATAAAATAATAGAGCTTGGACTCGAATTTGGATTATGGTTTGAGCCGGAAATGATTTCGAAAGTTAGTGAACTATATGAAAAGCATCCAGACTGGTTGATTCAAGTTCCTAATCGTCGTCTGTCCCACGGCAGAAACCAATTCATACTGGATTTCTCCAAAAAAGAAGTTGTTGATTATATCTATGAAATGATGGCAAAAACATTACATGATGCACCAATTTCTTATGTTAAATGGGACATGAACCGTTACATGACTGAAATAGGCTCAAATCAATTGCCGGCAGAAAGACAAAGCGAAGTAGCACACCGTTATATTTTAGGTGTATATGATTTGTACGAAAGATTAACAACAGAATTCCCGGAAATTTTGTTTGAATCCTGTGCAAGTGGTGGAAGCAGATTCGATCCGGGCATGCTTTACTATGCACCACAAGCTTGGACAAGTGATGATACAGATGCAATCGAACGTTTGAAAATCCAATATGGTACATCATTTGTTTACCCACTAAGTTCCATTGGAGCACACGTCTCAGCAATTCCAAACCATCAGGTAGGTCGTATGACTAGTCTTGATACAAGAGGAAATGTCGCTTACTTCGGTGACTTTGGTTATGAATTAGATGTCACCACAATGACTGAAGATGAAAAAGAAATTGTCAAAGCACAAGTTGCATTCTATAAAGAAAATAGAGAGCTAATCCAGAAAGGTACTTTTTATCGAATGCAAAGCCCGTTTGAAGGAAATGTTACAAGTTGGATGGTTGTCTCAGACGATCAATCAGAAGCGTTTGTTGGTCGATACCAGGTTCTAGGCGTACCAAACCCTGGACATAGCCGTCTGTTATTAGCAGGGTTAAAGGAAGACTATGAGTATGAAGTGGAAGGTGTTGAAGGTACGTACTATGGGGATGAATTAATGCATGCTGGTATTCACCTGAATCCTGCATTTGGTGATTACACTTCTCAAGTATTTAAATTAAGAAAAATATAAAATAATCAATAGGGGCACACATTATTTATTGGTGTCCCTTTAAATTCTCCTGTTGGTTTTCGGTGCAACCAAAGTAGATGTAACAAAGTAGGAGTGATTCACTTGAGTAGGGGATGGCATAGATAATATATCATTTCAAACTGTATTTTTAATATAGCTTTCATTAATATTTTATGGATAATATTTATGATTCTTGGGCTTGGTATTTTTGGTCTGTTTCCAGCCGCGGCAGCTATGTTTGCGATTGTTCGTAAATGGATTATATTAGGGGAAAGAGACTTTAATGTACTGCCAATGTTTTGGGAATTTTATCGTCAAGACTTTTTCAAGTTAAATGGGTTTGCCCTTCTTTTTTATGCTTTTGGGTTTTTCCTATATTTTGATGCTGCTTTCTTATTTCTAGATTCAGGTAGCTTTCAATATTTAATCCCGAGAGTTTTATTATTGATTATTGCATATCTCATTATATTACTATTTTTCTTTCCGGTATTCGCTCACTATAATTTTAAGTTTTTCCAATATATTAAACGAGCATTTTTACTTGCCGTTGTTCCCCGTTGGAGATTATTGGTATAGTTTTAATTGCTGCAGCACTATTTGGTTTTATATTGTGGATTCCAGGAATTATTCCGTTGTTTACGGGAAGTGTAATGGCGATCAGTATGACTTATTTGAGTAAACATAGACTAAGCAGGATTGTAAAGAAAGTTGAGTAGTAAGATAAACTTAATAAATTAATTTAATTAACTATCTTCAAAATCATAGGAGGTTTACTATGGACACGTTTAATTTAATGGAAGAATTCAAAACCATCTACCAAACAACAAATACTCCAAAGGCTTTCTTTGCTCCAGGTCGGATTAACTTAATAGGAGAGCATACGGATTACAATGGAGGACATGTTTTTCCCGCATCCATTTCGAGCGGTACCTATACGCTTGCTCAAAAAAGAGAAGACCAAAAATTTCGCTTTTACTCGATGAATCTAGCAGGCAAAGGAGTAATCGAGTGCAGCCTTTCTGATCTGGACTTCAAGGAAGAAGATAGCTGGGCAAATTATCCAAAAGGGATGATACAACACCTGATAAAAGCGGGTTATAATATTACTTCAGGTGCAGATATCCTTTATTATGGAAACATCCCGAATAGTGCTGGCCTGTCATCATCTGCATCGATTGAGTTAGCTACAGGTGTATTGGCAGAAGGTCTATATGATTTAGAGATTAATAGAGTTGATATGGTGCAAATTGGCCAAAAAGTGGAAAACGACTATATTGGTGTAAACAGTGGAATCATGGATCAGTTTGCAGTTGGTATGGGGAAAGAAAACCATGCGATTTTGTTGAATTGTGATACGTTGGAATATCACTATGCGCCAGTGGAATTAACAGAACATATCATCATGATTATTAACACGAACAAAAGCAGAACATTGGCAGACTCTGAATATAATGAGCGGCGTTCCCAGTGTGAGAAGGCTTTGGGAGATTTACAAACCGAACTTTCGATTGATAGTCTCGGTCAATTAACAAAAGAAACATTCGATAATAATCAGCATCTAATCAAAGATGACGTCGACAGAAAACGTGCGAAACATGCCGTTTATGAGAATGCCAGAACTTTGGAAGCTTTAGAAAAGCTACAACAAGGAGATCTTCAGGCATTTGGTCAGTTGATGTATGCCTCCCATGATTCACTTAAAAATGATTATGAAGTAACAGGACTGGAATTAGACACAATCGTTGATGCTGCAAGGAAGCAAGAGGGAGTTCTTGGTGCACGCATGACAGGTGCCGGCTTCGGTGGTTGTGCCATTGCCATCGTGGAAACAAACAAGGCAGAGGCGTTCAAGAAAAATGTAAACAGCATTTACCGTGACACTATTGGGTATGATGCCACATTCTATACTGCGAGTATTAAAGATGGGGCAAAAGAAATCAATATAGAGGAAGTGTTGGCTATATGAGTATCTTAGTTTTAGGTGGGGCAGGGTACATTGGGTCACATGCCGTACATCAACTAATCGACAGTAAGAGAGAAGTTGTGGTTATCGACAATCTGGAGACAGGGCATAAAAAAGCATTACATCCAGAGGCAGCTTTCTATGAAGGTGACATTCGAAATAAAGAATTTTTGCGCACTGTCTTTCAACAAGAAAAAATTGATGCTATCATCCATTTTGCAGCACATTCTCTTGTCGGTGAATCGATGGAAGCACCATTGAAATACTTCAACAATAACGTTTACGGAACACAAATACTGCTTCAAGTGATGACGGAATTCGATGTGAAACGAATCGTATTTTCCTCAACAGCTGCAACTTACGGTGAACCAGAAGCTGTACCAATAACTGAGAGGATGTCAACGAACCCGACAAGTACCTATGGCGAAACAAAGCTGACAATGGAGAAATTAATGAAATGGACGGAAAAAGCACACGGTATTCAATATGTTGCTCTACGTTATTTTAATGTCGGTGGTGCAAGAGAAACGGGAGAAATCGGTGAAGACCATCAACCGGAAAGCCACTTAATCCCAATCATTTTACAAGCTGCACTCGGCCAGCGGGAACAGATAACCATTTTCGGTGATGACTATGATACACCTGATGGTACGTGCATCAGAGATTATGTCCATGTGGAAGATTTAATTCATGCACATCTGCTGGCGCTGGATTATCTGAATAATGGAGGAGAGAGTGACATCATTAATCTGGGAAGCAGCCAAGGATTTTCAGTGAAAGAGATGATTGATACGGCAAGAGAAGTAACAGGTGAGGAAATACCAGTCCAAATCGGTTCACGCCGTGCCGGTGATCCTGGCACGCTGATCGCCAGTGCGGAAAAAGCGAAACAGATTCTTGGATGGGAGCCATCACGCACATCCATTGAAAAAATTGTCAAAGATGCATGGAACTGGCATGTATCCCATCCAGATGGATACGGAAAGGAGTGAACGAAATGGAACCTTTTCAAGTTATCGAAGGCCTTTTATTACAAGCATTGGATGCAAGATTGATAGAAGTAGATGATAAAAATTATGTACGTAATCAGGTCATGGATCAATTAAATGTAGCCTCTTTTCCCGAGTCAGTTGAAAACCCTGTAGAGGATACAATACCAAATCTACTGGAAAAACTCGTTGGCTATGCAGTTGAATCAGGTGTCATTGAAGATGTGTTTGATGATAAAGAAATTCTCTCTGCAAATATCATGAATTGTTTTATCGCACGCCCTTCTGTCATCAACAAAGTCTTTTATGAAAAATATGAACAGTCGCCAGAAGCAGCAACAGATTACTTTTACAATTTAAGTAAAAACAGCAATTACATTCAGATGAATCGTATTAAAAAGAACATCCATTATAAGGCAGAATCAGCTTATGGAGAACTTGACATTACGATTAATTTATCCAAGCCGGAAAAAGACCCCGAACAAATTAAACGGGAACGTGAGGTAAAGCAAGATGTTCATTATCCGAAATGCATGTTATGTGCGGAAAATGAAGGGTATGCCGGGAGAACCGGATATCCTGCAAGAGCAAACCACCGAATCGTTAAAGTTCCATTACTTGATGAAAACTGGTATCTGCAATATTCGCCATATGTGTACTACAACGAACACAGTATTGTACTGGCTGAAGAGCATCGGAACATGGAAGTATCGAAAAAAGCGTTTGAGCGGCTGGTAACATTCACGGAAAAGTTTCCGCATTATTTTATCGGTTCCAATGCGGATTTACCTATTGTTGGCGGCTCCATTCTCAACCATGACCACTATCAAGCTGGTCGTTATGAGTTCGCAATGAGTGCTGCTGAAGAAGCTTACACATTCCAATTAAATGAATTCCCTGGGGTTCATACGGCTGTTTTAAAGTGGCCGTTATCTGTTATTCGACTGCAGAGCAGGCAAAAAGAGGAGCTCCTTAAAGCAGCCGATCGCATTTTAAAGACTTGGAAATCATATAGTGACGGAGAAGTTCAGGTGCAGGCATTCACGGAGGATACCCCGCATAACACCATCACACCGATTGCCCGAAGACTTGGTGAACTGTTTGAACTTGATCTTGTGTTGCGAAACAACCGGACAACAAATGAACACCCAATGGGACTATTCCATCCACATGCAGATGTCCATCATATCAAGAAAGAAAATATTGGCTTGATCGAAGTGATGGGGCTTGCTGTGTTACCAGCTCGATTAAAAGAGGAATTGGAAGAAATAAAACAATACCTGTCAGGGAAGACCAAGACAGTGGAAGCATATCATCGTGATTGGGCAGATGAAATAAAAGCAGAACATGGCCAGCAAACAGACCTGAAAGTTATTGACAGGATTGTTGAAAAAGAACTTGGCAGGAAATTTGCCAGGGTGCTTGAAGATGCCGGAGTATTTAAACAAACAGAGGAAGGTTTAGCAGCATTCCGACGATTTACCAATGCGTTGAATGTAACAAAGTAAAAAGATGATAATATGCATATCAAACAGAAAAAAGTAAATAAAGACCATCAAAATAAGCTTAGGAGTGAGACAGTGGGAGAACTAAAATTACAAAATATCAAAAAAACATATGATAATGGACTTACAGTAGTCAGTGACTTTAATTTAGAAATACATGATGGTGAATTCATAGTTTTCGTAGGACCATCAGGCTGTGGTAAATCGACTACGCTTAGAATGATTGCTGGACTGGAAGAAATTACAGAAGGTGAATTCTATATTGATGATAAGCTAATGAATGATGTAGAACCAAAAAACAGGGATATTGCGATGGTCTTTCAGAACTATGCACTTTATCCGCATATGACTGTCTATGATAATATGGCGTTTGGTTTGAAGTTGAGAAAACACGCAAAAAACGAAATTAAGCAGAAGGTTGAAAATGCTGCGAATATTCTCGGTCTGACCGACTACTTAGACAGAAAACCTAAAGCACTCTCTGGCGGACAACGGCAACGTGTAGCATTGGGAAGAGCTATTGTCAGAGACGCAGGTGTATTTCTGATGGATGAACCATTATCCAACTTGGATGCTAAATTGCGGGTTCAGATGCGGGCGGAAATCATCAAACTGCATGATAGATTAAAAACTACAACAGTATATGTTACCCATGACCAGACTGAAGCACTGACAATGGCGACTAGAGTCGTGGTGTTGAATAAGGGAGATATCATGCAAGTGGGCTCCCCTAAAGAAGTTTATGATTATCCGGAAAGCATATTTGTAGCACAATTCATTGGATCCCCTTCAATGAATATATTCGAGGCGGAGATAAGAGAAGGTTCGTTATTAATCGGAGAAACGAGTATAAATATTCCAGAAGCTAAAAAAAGAATGCTCATTAATCAAGGTTATGATAATAAGAAAATTAAATTTGGTATAAGACCAGAAGATGTAAGAGAAGAATCAGTGTTCGTAGAGTCAGAAATCGCCTCTCCTTTTGATGCAGAAGTCAAAGTAAGTGAATTGCTTGGCTCAGAGATAATGGTTTATTCTAAGTTAAATGACCAAGAGTTTATTTCGAGAATAGATGCAAGGAATGATTTAGATTCAGGAGATACTATAAAATTTGCATTTGATATGAACAAGTGTCACTTTTTTGATTATCAGACAGAAAATAGAATTTTTGCGAAGCATGAAAAGTTACAGACACAATAAAGAATTATTAGTAAGAAAGATATTTCTTAGATAAGATTGGAAGAAGTGGTTTTAGATACAATTATATAGTATGGATTTAGTAACGATATTGTAGATAAGAGAGACGGTCGAAATTCAATCGCCTCTCTTATTTTTTATTTAGTCACCCACACATTCTTCTTCTTTACTTCACTTTCTATCCTACTCATCGAGCCTTCAGCCAACCCAATAACAGTCACTGTATATTCCATTGGTAGGCTATGGAAGTTGACACGGACATTTCTGAAATGTCTATGCATGTCACTGTCTGATGATGAATTTTACACGCATTACTAGGTATCGGAAGATTTTGAATATTGCATTCGAATTGAACCAGGCTGTGCATCAAATGATGCCACCCAGTGCAGAAGTATTGTGCCACTATGAAAATATATCAGCGCCTTCTGTATAACGATTGCGCACACCAATGGTGTGACATCATGATACAGGAGGTTTTTTAATGTGATTCAGTACCGGGAAATACTAGAACTTTATGAGAAAGGGGTGAGCCAACGCACCATCAGTGCATCGATTAGGAGTTCAAGACAGACGGTCAGTAAAGTGATCAACCGGGCGAGAGAAAGGGAGATGACAGTACTGACAGATGAAATGACAAATGCGTGGTTAAAGTTACAGCTATTTCCATCCCAGACACCAAAAGGACGGGGGTTCATCAAGGAAGACTGGCGCTATGTCCATGCGGAATTAAAAAAACATATGACCTTACGGCTGCTGCATAAAGAATATGAGATGCGGGCAGCCGATCATACCCCAGATTCCCATTCAGATATTCAGTCACCAGTTTTATTTTAAATGCATCGCTATATTTAACCACAAAGAAACCCCCAAAAGTTAGATTTACGACTCTAACTTTTGGGGGTCAGTACCCAATACTAAATGGGATGAAGTTTTAATCATTTTCTCTTCTTTTCTGAAGTATCTATCTCTTCTTGAATTACTCAGCTCCGACGAACTGGAGCTATTTATGTTGACTCCCGTTTAATAATTTACACAGCAGTCTTTTTATTTCTGATTCAAAAAATAGCTATAATTTTAATACGTCCATCTGACCAGTCTAGAAAAGGGCTATTTATGATAATTTTCAGCATATCATCATTAGGTTGGTATTTATACTTTACGAAAAATCAATTTGAATATAATAAGATAAATGCACATCTTAATTTTAGTCAATAGATTTTAAATATACTATCTGTATGAATTGGGTACACCCTAAATAGACAGTACAGAGTGTTGATTTCGCTGGTTTTTAAGTGTTTGATTAGGTTGTATTTTAAATATATTTAGAAAAGATGATGAGATGAAAATAGAGTATTCTATACAATTGAAAATAAGCTGTGTTGTCGTTAACATTCCATTCATATAAATGTGCAGAATGGAATTTTAGGAGGAATGGGAAATGGGCCATAATATTAAAGTGCTGATTGTTGAAGATGATCCGACTATCGTGGAACTGTTGGCGCTCTATCTCGAGAAATCGGGCTATGGCATCCTTGTTGCCCGGGATGGGGAAGAGGGGCTCGCAAAGTATTATGATGAAGAGCCGAACTGCATCATCCTGGATTTGGTGCTGCCGTAGATGGATGAAAGAAGAGTGCCGATCCTCATGCTGACGGGCAGGCGCGAGAGCTACGACACCATCCATGGTCTCGACATGGGGGCAGATAGCTATATCGTGAAGTCGTTCGATCCGAACGAACTGATACCAGAAGGTGCGAAGAAGCGTAATAAAGCTGCAGTCATGGTCACCCATGATGAACGCATGCTGAAGTATTGTGACCGTGTCTACGAAATTTCCGACGGTGTACTCAAAGAGATGGAGCAGACAGTATAAATATATAGGAAAAGGAGGAGATCCGCGGATCTTCTCCTTTTTTCATGCCTATATCTTTTGTTTTTCATTCTTCTTATTTTCCACCCAGCCAATAGAACTCTTGGCGAGTCCGATGATGACCATGTCATCCATAGGCGGATTGTGGAGACCGGCACGGACATTTCTGTAGTACCGCTGCAGTTCATTGTCGGCCGACAGGCTTTTTGCCCCGACGACGCGCATGGCGAGGTCGACGGCTTCGACGGCCTTGTTGACGATGGATGTCTTGACGGCGCCGAGTTCGCTGCCCATCCTGCTTCTTTCTTCTTCATCGCTTTCATCCCACTGTCTGGCGACGGAATAGAGGAAGTGCTCGGATTCCATCAGCAGCATCTCGATGCGGCCGAGCTTCTCCTGGACGTTTGGCAGCTCTGAAATGGTGCCCTTGATGCTGTTTGGGGAGTAGGTGGTCGCAAATTCGAGTGCCGCATCCTGTGCGGCGCGCGCAATGCCGAGGTAGCACGCCGGGATGTGCAGCAGCCAGCCGGCGGGATCCTTTTTACCGAGTGTACGGTAGGAGACGAGGTCCTCTTCCTGCACATGTACATCCTCCATGATGAAGTCATGGCTGCCGCTTGCGCGCATGGCGACGGAATTCCATGTCTCATCGACACGGACACCCTTGAGTGCACTGTCGACGACGAAGTTCCCGACCTCATCACTGCCCTCAATCGCGGCACTGACGACGCCGTACTTCAATATCGGTGACAGTGTGGCGAATGTCTTCCTGCCGTTCAGAATCCATCCGTCGCCTTCTTTCCGTGCCGTGGTCTCCGGCCTGCCGCCACGTGTCGGGCTCCCGGTCGCAGGTTCCGTGGCCAGGTTGTTGATGAGCGCACCGTTCTCGATGACATCTTGGACGACCTTCCTGTATTTCGTGTCGTCCCATGTCTTCTTCTCGCCGAGGTCCATGATGATGCCCATATGCCATCCGATGGAAAGCGCGGTGGCCCCGTCATATTTCGCAATGATCTCCTGATGCTTCATCAGTTCACGCAGCGTAATGCCGCCTCCACCATATTCCGATGGGATGGACAGATGCGGATAGCCGATATCCTTCAACGCTTGGAAATTCTCGAAGGGGAAGGTGACGTCCTCATCGTGCTGCTGAGAAGTCCCGCTGAAATTCTTCGCGGTTTCCTCCATCAGCTGGAGGCGTTCATTCATTTCAAGTTCATTTAATGTCTTCAAAGTGATGCTCCTCTCCTCAATCCTATATGTATCATCATAATTATTTCATTATTCCACCAAACAAATTCTTTTTCAATAGATAAGTGCAATAATACAACTTAAATTCCCATTTGACAAGTCGGGAATAATAGTTATAATGAATCGTATCATTTTAATTTTCAGACTACATAATGGAAGAAGGTGTGTCATGTGCTGAACATAGAGAATCTGAATCTGTCTTTTGGGGACCACAAGGTGCTGGATGATATCAGCCTCGAAGTCAAAAAGGGCGAGGTGATCACATTCATCGGACCGAGTGGTACGGGGAAGACGAGCCTGCTCAGATGCATCAACCTGCTCGAGAAGCCGGAGAGCGGCCGCATCACCCTGGGGGGAGATACGTATGATTTCTCATCAATCACGAAGAAGGAGACGCTTGCGCTTCGCCGGAAGACGGCGATGGTGTTCCAGCAGTACAACCTGTTCAAGAACAAGACGGTGCTCGAGAATGTCATGGATGCCCAGATCGTGGTCCAGAAGAAGTCGAAAAAGGCGGCGCATGACAAAAGCATGGAGGAGCTCACGCGAGTCGGCCTCGAAGCGAAGGCGGATGCATATCCACATCAGCTCTCAGGGGGCCAGCAGCAGCGGGTGAGCATCGCCCGGGCACTCGCTGTGGAGCCGGAAGTGATCCTTTTCGATGAACCGACTTCGGCACTCGACCCTGAACTGGTCGGCGAGGTGCTGAAGGCGATCGGTGAAGTTGCGGATTCGGGGATGACGATCATCCTCGTGACACACGAGATGTCATTCGCCAAAGACATATCCGACCGTGTCATCTTCATGGATCAGGGCAGGGTGGCTGAAGAAGGACCGCCGGAACAGATATTCAACCACTCCGAAAATGCACGGACCCAGCAGTTTCTACGCAAGTTCTATACGACGACCCATTAAAAATCATAAGGAGGCATACATATCATGAAAAGGTTACTTTTATCAATTTCATTTGCAGCAGTGCTGCTGGTGCTCGCGGCATGTGGTGGGGAAGAAGAGAGTGCAGAGGGTGCTGAAGAAAGCGGAGAGGTCAGGACAGTGGAAGTAGCGGTATCTTCATCCTCCCGTCCGCTGAGCTATGTCGGTGACGATGGGGAGTTGACAGGCTATGAACCCGAACTGCTGCGTGCCATAGACGAAAAACTTGAGGGCTATGAATTCAACATGGAAGGCGCGAGTGACAGTGCTGGGGAAATCGGACTCGATACAGGACAGTATGACATGCTCGCCCAAGGGTTGATCTTGTCTCCGGAAAGGGAGGAGAGCTATCTGGTTCCCGACGAAAGCAATGGACCGAGTCTGATGAAGATTTTTGCGACAGGCGATCAGGAAGGTGAAATCGAAAGTCTAGACGATCTGCAGGGCAAGAACGTCGTACCGGTCACACCGACAGGCGGCGTCTTCAACCTGCTGAACGGCTACAATGAAGAACATCCGGACAACCAGATCGAGTTCGATACATCGGACGGCGGCATCCCGACATCCGACCGCCTGCAGGAAGTGAATGATGGCGTGTATGATGCGCTCGTTCATCCATCCAACCTGGGTCAGCAGGAAATCATTGAAGAGGCGGGTCTCGACATCCATGTGACGGAACCGGTGGAAATCAATCCGACATACTTCCTGATCCATGATTCCGAGGAGAATACTGAACTGCGTGACAAGGTCAGCGAAGCACTGGCCGAACTGAAGGAAGAAGGCACCGTGTCGGAACTGTCCAATGAATTCTACGGGGAAGACATTCTGCAGTACGAAGAGTAGAAATGGCAATGAATGAAGAGGAGGGGTAATCATGGATGTACAATATATGCTGGAGATACTTCCACAGTTCCTGTCTGTGATTCCCATAACGATCCTGATCGTTGTACTCGCCGCTGTATTTGGTTTTCTACTCAGCATTCCCATAGCGGCGGCACGGATCAGGAGGATTCCTGTCCTGAGCCAGCTGCTCGGGGCATACATATCATTCACCCGGAGTACACCGATACTCCTGCAACTGTTCCTGTTCTTCTTCGGACTGCCGGTGCTGCTGCAGCTGATCGGATTCGACATAAGGAACATCGGTCCCATCACCGCAGCGACGGTGTGCCTGATCTTCTTCAATGGTGCGTATATGTCGGAAGTGCTGCGCCCGGCTTATCTGGCGATCGATAAGGGACAGCATGAAGCGGCCGAAAGCCTCGGCTATACACCGGTCCAGAAGATGAAGCGGATCATCATCCCGCAGATGGGTCCCATTGCGCTCCCGGGCCTCGGCAATGCGATCATCCACCTCATCCATGACAGCTCCCTCGTCTTCGCCATCGGTGTCGTGGATATCATGGGGATGGCGACGATCATGAGCGGGGATACATTCGGCATGAAGCAGGTGGAAGTCTTCCTGACGGTCGCCCTCATCTACTGGGGCATCTCCATGATTTCCGAGCAGATCATCAGAAGGCTCGAACGCAGGAAGAAGCGGGTGCTGAGAAGGACGGGCTACGAAATGAAGAAGAAGGAGGCGGGCTACAGTGTTTGATATCATAGTCGTTTTCGAAAGCTTCGTTGAAATCCTCAAAGTCGTGCCGAAGACGCTGCTTCTGGCGCTCATCATCCTTGTTCTTTCATTCACGCTCGGTGCTACGATTACGTACATCCAGAGTTTGAATATACCGGTGGTAAGGCAGGTCATCGGTGTCCTGCAGTCATTTCTCAGGGGCACACCGAATGTCGTGCTCCTCTACCTGGTCTATTATTCATTGCCGCTCGTGCTCGCGTGGTTCCTCGGGCTGTTCAATGTCACCTTCGATCCGACAAGTCTGAATTCCACGGCCATCGTCATCGTGACGTTCAGCATCTGTTATTCCGTATTCCAGTCCGAGATTATCAGGGGTGCACTGCATTCATTGGATAAGGATCAGATAGAAGCGGCACAGTCGCTCGGCTACAGCACGACCCAAGTGTTGAGGAAAGTCATCATTCCACAGGTCATGATGGAGGCACTGCCCGATACGATGAATGCATTCCTGATCATCATCAAGGCGCTGTCACTCGCCTTCCTCGTGACCGTCGTCGACATCTTCGCCCAGGCAAGGCTCGTCGGGGCACAGAGCTTCAGCTATCTGGAAGCCTTCGTCGCCGCTGCACTTGTGTACTGGGGCATCTGTGTCCTGCTTACGTACGTCATCGATAAGCTGGAGAACAGGATGCGGAGAGGGTATGCGTAGATGAAGAGAGTAGTTAACTTCATCAGTGCTAAAAACCATAGATGTCTTGCGCAGATAGCAAGCCACCTATGGTTTTTCATTTAATCATATATATCGAATCTCAGAATGAGAAACATCTCCTAATTGTAATATGGTGCACTGCTATGCCCCACGAGGTCCGGGTAATCTGAAATGACTCCATCAACCCCATAATCCATCAGTTCATTGATCCTTGATTGATCATTTATTGTATATGGAGCAATCTGCATGCCGTAGTCATGGATACGGCTGACAAGATCCGTGTCTACCATCTGGTGGTTGGGATTTACATAATCAGCGTATGTGGAGAACTGGGCGAGTTGTGCATCAGATATGCCTTCAGCGTTGTAGCCCACGAGAACACCGGTGTCGACATTCGGCAAGAGGGCATTGAAGTGTGCGATTGACCCGTGGTCGAATGATTGTACGATGGTCTTGCCGTTATTCGGTTTGTCCATATTTTTTTCTTCGAGTGCAGCAGCAATTTCTTCTTCTATACCTGGATGCTGGGATGCATTCTTGATTTCAATCAGGATGCCGATCTTTCCGCGGTAAGTGTCGAGCACTTCTTCCAATGTAGGAATCTGTTCTCCCGCAAATTGAGGTTCAAACCAGCTGCCTGCATCGAGCTGCTTCAACTCCTCGAGGGTGTAGTCGTCCACACTGCCTGAACCATCCGTCGTCCTGTCGATCATTCCGTCATGCATCAGAACGACTTCCCCATCTTCGCTCAATTGGACATCTATTTCGATGTAATCGGCTCTCATCTCCAGAGCTTTGTCAAATGCGGCCATTGTATTTTCAGGTGCATAGCCGGAGGCGCCCCGATGCGCAATGTTCATCGTATGTTTTGCGGCATTTTGGGAGATATTGTTTTTCCCGGCTGCAGAAATTGCATCTTGGCCATTCGATATTCCCAACAGGGCGACCAAAAGGAGTGCCATCAATAAAGTTTTCATCAAGGTGCCTGCAAAATTTTTCATGAATCGTCTCTCCTTCATTAAAATTAGTCCATCTTCTAATGGTTTCATAGCTCTTCTTGTAAAGTGAGCTACATCAACAGTCTAAAGAGACAATGTTCAGACGCGATGAAATTCGTGTTAATATGCTGTAAATGCTTCAGGTTTTCCTGTCCTTTTTGATGCGCATAAGGAAAGCACCCTTCAATAATTTGAAGGATGCTGATTGAATGCGCCGTTATTTTATTCTTCATACTCCTTGGCTTCTTCTTTCTCCTCTTCTTTCTCCTGCTCACGTTCTTCCTTCAGTTTCTCATGACGCTGGCGCTGGCGATATCCATATGTGCTGTCGAGTACGACCTCCTCGTCCTCGAATGAGGAGCCAAGTGCACCGATGATGGTGGAGATGCTGGCGCCGATCCAAGACGTATAGAAGTAGATTCCTATACCTGGCGAGGCTGAAGTATAGGCTTCAACCTGTGCCATTGGCATGAGCAGTATCGTCCAGATGGAAAACATGCCGAATAGTATGATGTAATACATGAGGACGGTCATGAGCAGGGTGAAGAAAGTCGTTACATTGTAGATCTTCCTAAGGAAGGTCCTGTTCTCCTCACCCTTTTTCTCCCAGAGCTGATGGGCCATGATGATCCACAGGGTAAGGGCAAGTATTGAGAAGAAAGTCAGCAGGGTTGCCCTCGGCACGCTGAAGTTCATACTGAGTTGCCACACTGTCGAGAATACAAGGGCATAGGAGCCTGTGGTAAATGCGATGACGATGATTTTGCTGAAGGCAGGGAACATCTTCCATGGTTCATTCGCGAACACCATGCCGGAAATGATGCGCAGGTAGCCGCCCGGCTTTGACTTGACGGTATATCGGACATCGACACCCTCTTCTTCTTCCTGGGGCGTTTCACGGATCAGGGGTGAGATGCGTTCGAAAATCCGCGAACCGATGAGCTTGCGTGAATCCTTGTTCCTGAGGGCATCGAACTTCTGCTTGTCTTGGGATTCCATATGGGCCGCAGAGGCTTGCCGTCCTTCATCGGATGTGCCATAGTACATCTCGTTCATCAGCTGGAGTATTGACTCCTGAACGCGTTTCTTCATTGTGGTGAAGCCGAAACCGGGCAGGCTGATCAATGCAGCCGACTTGTCCTTCAGGGCCTCGGCGACGACAGGACGTTTGTCTTTGAAGAGCGGCAGGTCCGTCAGGGCGATGGCAAAATCCCATTCTTCATTTTCCTTCTTATCACAGACGGCCTCGATGACTTCCTTCGAATCATTCGTACCGCCGGTAAGTATATCTTCATAATAGTGGACATCCCACTCATAATCATCCGTGATGTAGTAGTCGAGCATCTCGGGCAGTTCTTCGACGAGGTCCGCACCGAGGTGCTCTGCGATGCCGGGTGCTGTAATCAATGCGATGCTTTTCTTTTCCATATGGCCACCTCCATTGCTGTCTGATTTCATGCTTTCCTTTCTTATAACCGTATTTGGAGGAAGATATGCCTGCAATATGCATATTTTTTATGGAGACTGAAGTTTACCGATGGCGTCACAGGGAAGCTGTACACCAACATATGGAAGGGGATGAGAAGGATGATCAAAGCGCTTGTGTTCGATGCATATGGGACACTGTATGATGTCCATTCAGTCAAGGAGGCATGCGATTCGCTATTTCCGGAGAAGGGAGAGGCAATCAGCGCGGAGTGGCGCAAGAAGCAGTTGGAGTACTTTTTCCAGAGGCAGGTGATGGGGCGTTACAGGCCTTTTGAAGACGTGACCCGTGACGCATTGCGTTATGCCTGCAAGGCGGAAGGCGCAAAACTTACAAAGGAAAATGAAGATATGCTGATGGAGGCCTACCTGGAACTTGAGTTGTTCGAAGAGGTAAGGGATGTACTCGGGAATCTCTCGGACAAGCAGCGCGTCGTATTCTCGAATGGTTCTGGGAATATGATTGACCCGCTCGTCAATGGCTCCGATATTGCAGACGACATCGACATGGTCATCAGCGCGGATGAAATCAAGCAGTATAAGCCGGCTGCGGCCGCCTACGCCCATGCACTGGACAGACTGGGGATCGAAAGGAATGAGGTGCTCTTCATGTCATCGAATTCCTGGGATATCATGGGGGCGGCGAGCTTTGGTTTCCATACAGCCTGGATCAACAGGGGGCGTGAACAACCTGAAACACTGGATATCCAGCCTGATAGGGCGTATACCGACCTGAAAGGCATACTCGAGTGGATGTAGATGCGGAAGGGCAGCCATGGCTGTCCTTTTTGATGAATTTCGGACATTCCGGTGTATTTTTCATATAAAACTGATATGATAATGCTTAAACATTGGAACTATTTTAATGTAGAAAACTAAGAGGGAAGAAGCTGTCATATGGAAGTATTATCGCTCATCGCAATATTTCTCGTCGGCATCGTCGTCGGCTTCATCAATATCGTCTCAGCGGGCGGTTCCATGCTCACATTGCCGATGCTCATATTCTTTGGTCTGCCATCGAATGTGGCGAACGGGACGAACCGTATCGCCATACTGTTCCAGAATGGATTTGCACTGTACCAGTTCCAGAAGAATGGGCACCTAAACTGGAAGTTCGGCCTGCTGCTGGCCATCCCGACCACGATCGCTTCGATATATGGGGCCCGGTTTGCGGTCAACATCGCAGATGATACATTCGATACGCTCCTGGCCGTCTTCATGGTCATCTTCGCAGTGCTGCTCATCATCAAGCCCCAGCGCTACATAAAAGGCAAGTTCAATCCGAAAGTCGCCATCCCGCTGCTCGGGGTCGCCTTCATCCTGATCGGTCTGTACGGCGGCGCACTTCAGGCAGGGGTCGGCTTCTTCATCAGCCTGACCCTGCTCATGCTCATTCCGAACATACCGATGGGGGAGATGCACGGGCTCAAGACGCTCGTCGTCACCATTTACATCTCGGTCTCGACCTTCGTCTTCATCTTCAATGACCTGATCAGCTGGAAGTTCGCCATTGCGCTATCCATCGGTTCCGCAATCGGCGGCTCCATCGGCGGCAGGTATGCGAGCACCCTGCCCGACAAACTGCTGGAGAAGATATTGATCATCGCCATCATCTTCTTCGCAGTCATCCTGCTCGTCAGATAGAATAAAAACCAAAAAACCTGCCGGTTGGAATCATTCCAACCGGCAGGTTTCTGTTTGTATTAACATGTTCTAGTGCTGTGTCAGATATTCATCGAGTTCCCATTCAGTGATCTGGGCGCTGTACATCTGCCACTCGAGGTATTTATTATCGTAGAACTGCTTGTAGATGTGCTTGCCGAGTGCTTCCTGGATGACTTCATCTTCCCTCAATGCTTTGAGTGCTGTGTAGAGTGTTGTCGGGAGGTCCTCGATGTTTTCGACGTCGCGCTGCTTCTTCGTCATCTCATAGATGTTTTCGTCGACCGGTGTATCGAGTTCTGTCTCATTGCGTATGCCTTCGAGTCCAGCCTTCAGGATGGCAGCGGTCGCAAGGTATGGGTTTGCGGACGGGTCGAGGGAACGGACTTCAGCCCGTGTCGCCGCACCGCGTGTGGATGGAATCCTGAGCAATGGAGAACGGTTGCGGCCGCTCCATGCGATGTACTTCGGTGCTTCAAAACCGGACTGCAGTCGCTTGTAGGAGTTGACGAGCGGGTTGCAGACGGCAGTGTACCCTCTGGCGTGCATCAGCAGTCCCGCCATGAAGTGGCGCATTTCCTTGCTGAGGCCGAATTCGTCATTCTCGTCATAGAAGACGTTCTTTCCCTCACGGAAAAGGGAGACATTATAGTGCATGCCGCTTCCCGGCTGTCCGTAGATCGGCTTCGGCATGAATGTTGCATGCAGGTTGTATCTTCTTGCAACTGTTTTAGCGACAAGCTTGAATGTCTGCAGGTTGTCGGAGGACGTGACGGCGTCTGCATACTTGAAGCTGATCTCCTGCTGTCCCGGGGCGTTTTCGTGGTGGAACATCTCCACTTCGAATCCCATTTCCTCGAGTGTACGGGAAATCTCACGACGGCATTCCTCCCCGTCGTCCATTGCTGCGAGGTCGAAGTAGCCGCCCTCGTCACTCGGTTCTGTAGTCGGGTTGCCTTCCTTATCCAGCTTGAAGAGGAAGAATTCCGGCTCGGCACCAAGGTTCATGCCTTCATACCCCATTTCCTCCATCTCTTTGACGACCCTTTTCAAGTTGGATCTCGGATCGCCTTCGAATGGATTGCCGTCGATGTCATAGACATCACAGATCAGTCGGGCTATCCTTCTGCCGTTGTGTTCCCATGGGAAGATCACCCAAGTGTTGAAGTCGGGTTTCAGGTACATATCGGATTCTTCCAGCCTTACGAAACCTTCGATGGAGGAGCCATCGAACATCATTTCGCCGTCCAGCGCCTTGTCCAGCTGGCTGACTGGAATCTCCACGTTCTTGATTGCACCCAGAATATCAGTGAACTGCAATCTGATGAATCTTACGTTTTCATTTTCAGCAATCCTTAAAATATCTTCCCTCGAGTACTCGGTCATAAAGTAAACACGCTCCTAATATATTTTGTGCCTTTTGATTTTTGACACTATTCCATACTCTTTAACCTTAACATTACATTGATAAACGTAAAAATGATAACTGCACTTAAATTCAGGAAAACAAGTTTAGACGATGTATTGGTTTTTGACTGAAAGAATGGGTATATTGTCATTATTGGAAATGATACTGGGAAGGTGACGGGTATAATATGAAAATCAATAGAAAGAATCATGAAGATGGGATTGTGGAATACGTGCTGGAGAACAGTACAGGCATGAAGGTCGAATTGCTGAACATCGGAGCGAGCATCACGGGAATCCATGTGCCTGACCGTAATGGGAATCTCACCAATGTCGTGCTGCGCAATGATTCACTTGAGGAATACCGGGGGAACCTGCACTTCCTCGGGGCCACCATCGCCCCCGTGGCGGGCAGGGTGAAGGATGCCGAGATTGAAGTCGATGGAGAGAAGCATCACTTCGACAGCAACGACGGCCCGCATCTGCTCCACAGCGGTGACGCAGGCGTGCATACGAAGATGTGGGAGGATGCAGTCGTTGAGGAGGATGGCACCCAAAAAGTGAAGTTCACGACATCGATCGAGGACTATCCCGGGACCCCTGAAGTGAGCATCCTCTATTCCCTCGATGAGGACAATGCACTGAAGCTTGAGTATGAAGTGAAAAGCATGGGGCCGACAGCGGTGGCACCGACCAACCATGTCTATTTCAACCTGAACAGCGATACTGAGACCACCATAGGCAACCATTTTGTGAGGAGCGGGGCCTCCCGATACCTCAAGATGGATGATACGCTGATTCCGGAATCCATTGAAACATGTGAAGGCATATTCGACCTTCAGGAGGGCAAAGCGCTGCAGGAAGTGTTCGAAAACGGTGATGCACAGATCAAAGTGGCGAATGGCGGTTATGACCATTACTTCCTGTTGGAGGATGAAGACCACTTTGAAGTGTACGAGCCGGAAAGCGGCCGCAAGGTCACAATCACAACGGATTTTCCTGGACTTGTATTCTACACGGGCAACAACCTGGATGATGGGCTGCCACTCGCAGAAAGAAAACCGCAAAAATACATGGGGTTCTGCATGGAGGCTCAGGTGACGCCCGCTGCCCAGCATATGGATCTCGAGTTTGAGATGGAGTCACAGGGCATGTATAAGAAAGAAACAGTATTCAGGTTCAGCGTGGAGAAATAGAAAGAGGGGCTGCAAAGCAGCCTCTCTTTTGGTTATCTGATGGTTTTTTCAGTCTGTGCATCAAAAAAGATCGCCTTGTTCATATCGAAAGCAAGCTCTATCTGTGAATCGGGTTTGACATCCGTCCGAGAATCGATACGAGCAATGAACTTCTGGCCGTCATAATTGGAATGCAGGAAAATCTCCGCGCCCATAAGTTCTGCGACTTCAACATCTGCAGTCAGCGCAGTACCTGGTGCTGATTGTATGAAGAGCGGTTCATCGTGGATGTCTTCCGGTCGTATTCCAAGAATCACATCCTGATCCGTATAGCCTTGTTCCCTCAATACTTTCAGCTTACCCTCTGGGATTTTGAGTTTGCGTGAATTGGTCACGAAATCCTCATCCATCAATTTTCCGCGGAAGAAGTTCATTGCAGGCGAACCGATGAATCCAGCAACGAATATATTGTCGGGGTGGTCATAGACTTCTTTCGGTGTGCCGACTTGCTGGATGTAGCCATCCTTCATGACGACAAGTCTTGTGGCCATGGTCATTGCTTCGGTCTGGTCATGTGTGACATATATGGTTGTCGTCTGAAGTTTATGATGGAGGTTCTGTATCTCGGCACGCATCTGGACCCGGAGCTTCGCATCGAGGTTCGAGAGCGGCTCATCCATGAGGAAGACTTTTGCATCCCGGACGATTGCACGGCCCAGTGCGACCCTTTGGCGCTGCCCGCCTGAGAGTGCTTTGGGTTTGCGGTCGAGATATTCTTCAAGCCCCAATATTTTGGCGGCGTTCCTGACTCGCTGGTCTATATCCTTCTTGTTCTGCTTCCTCAGTTTCAGACCGAATGCCATATTATCATATACGGTCATGTGTGGATAAAGCGCATAGTTCTGGAAGACCATCGCAATATCCCGGTTTTTTGGTTCCACATCATTGACGACCGCATCATCGATGCGTAGTTCACCCCCACTGATTTCTTCCAAACCGGCAATCATTCGAAGTGTGGTCGACTTACCGCACCCTGATGGACCAACGAAAACAACGAATTCCTTGTCTTTGATATGTAGGTTGAAATCTTCAACCGCGACTGCCCCGTTATCATAGACCTTTTTGATATCGTTCAACATGAGTTCTGCCATATTTCATATCCCCTTTGTCGTGTGGTTGCCTTTTATTCTAGAGGGCAGGGGGGTGGGATGTATATGGAAGGAGTGCACAATGATTGACGCTTATTTTGTGCACTTCTCCATATTGAGGCATCTAATGGCAAGCTGGACCTTTACCGCATCATCGAAATTACGTAGGTCAAGCCCAGTATTTTCACTGAACTTGTCCATCTTGTACAGCAGTGTATTCCTGTGCATGAACAGCTTTTTCGAAGCTACCGATATGTTCAGGCTACTACTGAAGAGGATTGTCATTGCCTCGAGCCAGGCAAGGTCGTCTGCATAATCACCGAGCACTGAAATGATGTTCTGTCTGTCCTCCTGGGAAGTTCTGTCGAGTATGAGGTCCGTCATGCCGTCGGTGAAGGATATGACGGATTGTCCCAGGGTGTTGAAAAGGAGATGGGCCTGCTCTGAGGTCCGGTCATGATAAGTTTTTGGGCTCATGGCATCATAGTTGGCAGGCGCCACATACAGTTTTATGTTCAGGTAGAGGTCGCTCATGATCAAATCGATGATTTCTTCGAATTTGATGGTTTCCTTCGCCTGCTCGATTTCTTCTATGATGATGCCTTCATGGGCATCCTTCCAGATGATTTTCACCTCCCGGTCGATTGCCTCCCTGAGTGCCTGATCGACGGCTTTGGGTTCAACATGCCTGGTGAGGATGTGGAAGTGGATGAAGCGGTAGCTGGATTCCCCCTCACGTTCTTGTCTTCCCTGCAGGGCATCGATCCACTTCTTCTCTTCATCTGTGGGCATTGGAAATTTCTCCCGGTAGGGGATGAGGAAGGCGGAAAGTACTGAAAAATCACGTTCGGTGAGCTCGGACTTATCGATGCCGATTATTTCATCATCCTCCATCACAAACCATATGTACCTTTCCCGTTCCGACTCTTCCCATGTGAAAGGAATGAGGGAAGGGAAAGCGGCCTTAAGTCTTGAAAGCATGGAATTCTCCTTTCCTAAAGTGCGGTTTGGCTATATTGGTAGTTCATCAGGAAGTTTTCGATGGAAAAGGCGGCCATGCCCATTGCTGAAGAGTGGGTGGAGAGACCGGAGAATTCAAGGTGCAGCCCTTCCTTTTGGAACCATAGTGTCCCATCCAGTTTTTCTCTTATTGCAGGTTCAATCCATTCCTGTGCAGAGCTCATGCGGTTTCCGATGATGACCTGTTCAGGATTGAATGTATTGACGATATTCTTGACACCAAGGCCGATATAGCCGCCGACCGTATTGAAGAGTGCGATGGCCTGCTCATCTTTCTGCCGGGCGAGGCCGATCAGATATTCGAGGTCCCTCTGATCATTTGATTGAGGAGGAATCCCATATGCAGACATCGCTGCATGCAACCCCTTTTCAGAAGCATAGAGCTCCCAGCACCCCTGGTTGCCACATGGACAGGGATTGCCATTCAGATCGATGGTCATGTGTCCCATTTCGCCAGAAAAACCGTTGTTGCCGCGATAGAGCTCTCCATTCAGCATCATGCCGATGCCGATGCCGATACCAATGCTGATGTAGAGGATATGATTGCTTTTGCTGCCAACACCGTATTTCTTTTCACCATAACATCCTGCATTCGCCTCATTTTCGATAACTACCGGGACCCCATACCGCTCTTGCAGCTTGTCTTTTATCTCTATGTTTTCCCAGTTGAGATTGGGTGCGAGCATGACCTGGCCCTTCAAGTCGACTGCTCCTGGAATGCCGACCCCGATCCCCACAATGCTGTAGGGGGTGTCGGGCTGTCTGGCAATGAGGTAATCGATTACTTCCAACGTATGTTGGATGGTTATCTCGTAGGATTCATATTCGTATTTGATATACTTTTCCATCAGAATCTCACCGGTGAGGTCGGTAAGCACCCCAAGGATATAGTTGACGCCAAGGTCGATTCCTATGGAACAGCCGGCCATCCGGTTGAAGTTCAGCATGACCGGACGTCTGCCGCCACTGGATTTCCCAGGTCCGGACTCGTAGACCATATTCTCTTCAATCAGATCATTGACGAGGGAGGAGACCGTCCCTTTGTTCAAGCTGGTTTTAATTGCCGTTTCTGCTCTGGAGATCGGGGCGTAGCGCATGATCGTATGCAGTACGAGGTCCTTATTCTCCTGTTTGACCACATGTTGGTTCCAAGTCTTTGTTTTCTTCATTGAGTCGACTCCTTCCAATTGATCCTTATCGGGACAGCCCTCATGATAATGTTAAATATACAGTACATCATTCCTAAAAGAAATGACGAAATGGATTTTGGCAAAACTTTGTTCATCCACTAGACAAATGAAGTTAGGGGTGCTATTCTATCAACAAGAAATAAAAAATGATTGAAAAATCAAACAGGGGGTTTTTTTATTGGGTTATTTGAAAGCGCTTACGGCTACAGGGGCTACGGCCATGGTTCTGATGCTTGGAGCTTGTTCCGGTGGAGAGGACGAGTCCGCTTCAGCGGGTGAAGGGAACGAAGGGGAAAAAACGGTCGAATTCATGCATCTATGGCCGGAAGGCAATTCGGCCCAGCATCATAGGGTGGTCGAGGAGATCATCTCAGATTTTGAAGCAGAGAATGAAGGAGTCTCGGTGGATGTTGAAGTCTTGAGCAACGAGCAGTATAAGGATAAGGTGAAGGTGCTCTCCTCCTCTGATGAATTGCCGGATGTCGGCATGACATGGGCAGCGGGATATCTGGAGCCTTATGTCAGCGGAGAAAAGTTCGCGCCACTGGACGACATGCTGGATGATGGATTGCGCGAACAGTTTGTAGAAGGGACGACTGAAGGCTATGAAATCGACGGTCAGACGTATGGCCTGCCATTGGAACTGAATACGGCGAACGTCTACTACAACAAAGCCATATTCGATGAATACGGCCTGGAGCCGCCTGAGACACTGGAGGAGTTCAATTCGGTGGTGGATACACTGAACGAAAATGGTGTACCGCCTGTCGCTCTTGGAAATGGAGACAGTTGGACAGGCTCGATGTGGTATATGTATCTGGCTGACAGGCTCGGGGGCTCCCAACTGCTGACGGAAGCCATTGAATCCGGCGATTTCAACAAGCCTGAACTTATACAGGCTGCAGAAGAAGTACAGAACCTCGTGGATAATGATACCTTCATGCAAGGGGCGAATGGTCTGTCCGACCAGGAAGCCAAGAGTTCATTCATGAATGAGCAGGCGGCAATGTACCTGATTGCTACATGGGATCTGCCGAACTACACGACGAATGAAGACGTTCCACAGGAGTTCCGCGACTCGGTCGGCTATTTCAAATTCCCAACCGTTGACGGTGAGGGAGATATGGACAGCTATGTCGGCGGTCCGGGCGTTGGCATGTTCGTTGCTGAAAACTCGGATGTAAAGGAAGAGGCGAAGGCATTTACCAAATTCTTCGTAGAAGAATGGGGCGAGCGTGCAGTGACCGATGTAGGTATAATTCCGGCAACCAAAATCGATCCCGAATCGCTGGACCTGCCTCAGATGTATGTAGATGTGCTGAACGATTTGAATTCGGCTTCTAACATCACTCTTTATGCAGATGTACAGATGAGTGCAGACGCAGCAGATGTGCACCTGAATCAGATACAGGCATTGTTCGGCGGAGAAGTGACACCTGAAGAATTCACTGAAGCACATACGGAAGTGCTCGAGGGCGAATAGTTGTACACGCATCATGATTCTGGGAGGGTGGCGATCTTACCGTTGCCTCCTCCCTCAAATGTAGGTGAATGTGATGAATAAGGTAATGTCTAATAAATGGATGATACTCCTCTACATGTCACCGGCGCTTCTGCTGGTGGGGGTGCTGATCTTCATTCCACTTATCCTGTCAGGCTATTATGGATTGATGGAGTGGGACGGTATAGGGGAAATGAAATTCATCGGATTGGAAAACTATATCAGGGGCTTGCAAGACGGCATGTTCTGGACAAGTGTATGGCATTCGACACTTCTGGCTCTATTTTCTACACTGAGCCTCATACTCTATCTGGCTGTATCCCTTGTGTTGGCTTCCAAAATAAAAGGGGCCGGTCTCCTGAGAAAAATCTATCTTATCCCAATGTTGCTGTCGTCTGTTGCGATTGCGCAGTTGTGGATCAAAGTCTACAATCCTTCCAATGGTATCCTAAATTGGATCCTGATGCAGGTGGGGGTTGAAAATCCACCTTCATGGCTGGCTGACCCGAATATCGTACTCTATGCCATATTTCTGCCGATAGTGTGGCAGTATGCAGGGTTCTACATACTCATATACTATGCTGCACTGAAGAATATTCCCGAGACGGTGATTGAGGCGGCCCGTATAGATGGGGCATCGCCGCTGCAGATTGCACTCAAGATAAAATTACCTCTGATCCGGGAAGTCATCCTTGTTACGGTAGTGCTGGCGGTTGTCGGGTCATTGAAATACTTTGATTTGATTTATGTAATGACCAATGGGGGACCGAACGGTGCAAGTGAGGTCATGGCCTCATATATGTATAAGCTCGCCTTCTCGGTAAATGACTTCGGGTACGGAAGTGCGATTGGATTCCTGATGCTCATAATTACATTGATAGCAACCTTGCTCATCCGTAAAGCCACTTCAAGTGATGAGAAACTTCAATATTAAAGGGGATGTGTATGTTGAATCGTTTAGGTTACATACTGCTCTATTCCTTCCTTGGAATCGTGGCAGTGATACAACTTTTTCCGCTGTTTTGGCTGTTCCTCTTTTCCCTCAAGGACAACAGGGAGATCTTTTCCGGGTCTCCCTTTGCCCTGCCAAGTGAATTCAAATGGGAGAACTACCTGAAGGTATGGGAGGGCGGCATCGGTCTCTACTTCTGGAACAGCATATGGATTACAGCTACTGCTGTAATACTCACTGTAGTGATAGCCAGCATGGCTACATTTGCATTGACCAGGATGAAATGGAAACTCAGCGGCCTGGTGCTGGGGCTGATCATGGTCGGCCTGATGATCCCCGTCCATTCGGCCATCATTCCGCTGTTCAGCATGTTCCTTCAAGTCAATCTGATCGACAATCCATTGTCGATCATCATCACCTATACGGCCTATAATCTGCCAATCACCATCATGATCCTGCTCGGCTTCTACTACACACTCCCAAGAGAGATAGAGGAAGCGGCAGTCATTGACGGCTGTAATATCCATGGGGTGTTTTTCAGGATCATACTACCCATGACGATGCCGATCATGTCCACGACGATCATCATCAACATGATCTACAACTGGAATGAGTTCGTATTCGTCAACACCTTCATCAGCTCCGATAAGTACAAGACGTTGACAGTCGGGATACAGAACTTCATAGGCCAGTATATGACGGACTGGGGGGCTATTGGGGCCACCCTCATCATCAGTATCTTGCCTATCCTCATCGCCTTCATCTTTTTCAGCAATAAAGTGGTGGAGGGACTCGCTTCCAGTGCGGTCAAAGGATGAAAAAAGACACCTATGCGGTGTCTTAGCTGTTCGGTGCCTTTGAATTGAGCTTATTGAAAGCCATGAGGGCGAACCAGGTGGTCGTTAATGAATAGGCAGTCATGCCAAAGATGAAGGCAAGCGGCGGGAGGAAGTAGAAGATTGCGCCAAGTGCTGCAAGTGATACAGCCATCAGTGCTGTATGCACAGGACTGACCAGCATGAAGAGGAATGCGTTTCTCATGACTTTCAATATGCTGTCTTCAAAATGGACGAAAGCGGGGAACAGATAGAACAGGAACAGGGTGTAGAGTAATATGACAGCAAAAAGCAGGATGTGTATCAGCGTCAGGTTGTCGGGTGCAGTGACATCGATGAAGATGAGGTTCACTGCAATCAGGGCCACTCCGAAGATAACGCACAGGCCGAGCAGGTTGCTTTGGAAAAAGGTCTCCCTGTAGTGGCTGGAGAAAGTCCTTGAAACCGATACATCGGTTTCTCCCCTCAACCATCTCCGAACCACATGGAATAGGGAGAATGTAGCAGGGAAGAGACCGAATGCCACCAGACCGATTAGAGTGAATACTACCCAGAGGAGCTGCACATACGCAAGACGCATAATCCACTCAAGTATTCTGTATATGAATGAGTTATACATTAAGACCACCCCGTTTGGATTAGTTTATTCATGTTAAGTACATCACAATTACTTAGTTTGTCTTTCAGACGAACTAACTATTAATAAGTATATTTAAAATTAGGAGGAAATACAATGGCATACTTCAACAACATAGGAAAAATCAATTATGAGGGACCGAATTCAAACAAGGACATGGCGTTCAAGTTCTATAATCCGGATGAAAAAATCAATGGCCGACGCATGGAGGATATCCTGAAGTTCGGCGTCGCCTATTGGCATACGTTCACCGAGGATCTTTCGGACCCATTCGGTGCCGGTACAGCACAGAGGCCTTGGGACAAATTTAGTGGAATGGATCTGGCCAAGGCACGGGTCGAAGCGGCTTTCGAATTCTACGACAAGCTTGGTGTTCCGTACTTCTGCTTCCATGATGTAGATATTGCACCTGAGGGAGATTCCCTGAAAGAAACCTATAAAAATCTTGATGAGATCGTCGCAATGATCAAAGATTACCAGAAGACGAGCGATGTAAAGCTGCTCTGGAATACTGCCAACAACTTCTCCCACCCAAGATTCGTCCATGGAGCTGCTTCTTCCAACAGTGCGGATGTATTTGCCTATGCAGCTGCGAAAGTGAAGAAAGGACTTGAAATCGGCAAGGAGCTTGGTGGAGAAAGCTACGTTTTCTGGGGTGGCCGTGAAGGGTACGAGACGCTGCTGAACACGGATATGAAACTTGAATTGGATAACCTGGGCAGGTTCTTCCATATGGCAAAGGACTATGCAAGGGAAATCGGATTCGATGCCCAGTTCCTGATCGAGCCGAAGCCGAAGGAGCCGACTTCCCATCAGTATGACTTTGATGTGGCAAGTGGATATGCCTTCCTCCAAAATTATGGTCTTGAGAAGGATTTCAAATTCAATATAGAAGCAAACCATGCAACATTGGCCGGTCATACATTCGAGCATGAACTGCACTATGCAAGAATCCACGATATGCTCGGCTCCGTCGATGCGAATCAGGGGCACCCGCTGCTCGGGTGGGATACGGACGAATTCCCGACAGACATCTACTCGACGACTCTGGCAATGTACGAAATCCTCAAAAATGGTGGCCTCGGAAAAGGCGGACTCAACTTCGATGCCAAAGTGAGAAGGGGATCATTCAAGGCAGACGACCTCTTCCATGCCCATATTGCAGGAATGGACAGCTTCGCAGTGGGGCTTAAACTCGCCCAAAGGCTGCTTGATGATGGTGTGATCGAAGACCTCATCAGCAAACGCTACGACTCCTTTAACCAGGGCATCGGCAAAGAGATCGTGGATGGTACTACAGATTTCAAGAAACTCGAAGCACACGCGCTTGGACTTGGTGAAATCAACCTCGAATCCGGCAGCCTCGAGAAGATTAAAGCGAAAATCAATCAATATATGCTGACGATGTATAAATAGAAGAAAGAAGGTATTCAAGATGGCGCATGTACTGGGTGTTGACCTTGGCACAAGTTCAATCAAGGTAATCATGGTTGATGAAGCGGGGGCAGTCGTAAAAGAGTCTGTCCAACCGCTCAATATATTTCATGAAAAACCAGGATACAGTGAACAGGACCCTGAAGAGTGGGTTGAGAAGACGCTGCTGGCGCTCAAGGAAATAGGCGACACAGGCACTGAAGAGATTGAAGCATTGAGTTTCTCCGGTCAGATGCATGGGCTGGTGCTTGTAGGGGAATCCGGAATGGCATTGAGGAATGCGATTCTGTGGAATGATACCCGGACGACCAGGGAATGTGAAGAAATTCTACAGACTATCGGAAGCGACAGATTGGTTGGCATCACAAAAAATACAGCTCTGGAAGGCTTTACGCTTCCAAAGCTGTTATGGGTGAAGAAGCACGAACCTGAGATGCTGGAGAAAGCATATCGTTTCCTATTACCGAAAGACTACTTGAGATATAGGCTCACAGGTGAGCTGAACATGGAATATTCGGATGCTGCCGGAACATTGCTGCTGGATGTGCAACACAGGGAGTGGAGTCGGGAACTCTGCGAGGCGCTTGGCCTCGACTTCTCCCTCTGCCCACCACTCGTGGAATCAACAGCCCAGACTGGTCATTTGAATACGGAAACAGTGGAAGCGACAGGGTTGTCAGAAAAAGTGAAAGTGTTCGCGGGCGGAGCGGATAATGCATGCGGTGCCATCGGGGCAGGCATACTAGCCGAAGGTGATGCACTCTGCAGCATCGGGACTTCCGGTGTAGTACTCTCCTATGAATCGACCGGAGATAAAGACTTCGGCGGCGCCATCCATTATTTCAACCATGGGGCGCCGGGAGCCTTCTATACGATGGGAGTGACACTCGCTGCAGGGGACAGCCTTTCCTGGTTCAAGAACACCTTTGCACCAGACACGGGCTTTGAAGAGTTGCTTGCAGGCATTAGGGGAGTTCCGGCTGGTGCCAATGGACTGCTCTTCACCCCATATATATCCGGTGAGCGGACGCCGCATATCGACAGCAGTATCCGCGGCGGGTTCAACGGCATAGATACATCGCACACACGTGATCATTTCATGCGTGCAGTGGTGGAAGGCATCACCTTCTCATTAAAGGAATCCCTGGAAATCATCAGGAATCATGGAAAGCAGATCGACCGCATCATCTCCATAGGTGGTGGGGCTAAAAATGCAGAATGGCTGCAGATCCAGGCGGATGTCTTCAATGCAGAGATAGTGAAATTGAAGACCGAGCAAGGTCCGGCGATGGGGGCGGCGATGATTGCCGCAGTCGGTTCAGGCTGGTTCGATTCTTTGAAAGCGTGTGCGGAAACCTTCACGGAGGAGGCGGAAAGCTTCAAACCTTCAAAAGTCGAAGTGGAGCAGTATGAGAAAGTATACGAGCTATATAAACAGGTCTATCCTGCAACACGAAAGTTGAATCATGACCTGATGGTGTACAAATAATATCGACGGGAGTGCATGATCATGAAAATAGAAAATCCGATACTTAAAGGGTTCAACCCAGATCCGAGTATATTGAGGGTGGGCGACGACTACTATATAGCTGTCTCCACATTTGAATGGTTCCCGGGAGTCCAGATCCATCACTCGAGAGATTTGGTGAACTGGGAGCTGGTTTCCCATCCGCTTAACCGGGTATCCCAGCTTGACATGAAGGGCAATCCAAACTCCGGTGGCGTGTGGGCCCCATGCCTCTCCTACAGTGATGGTCAATTTTGGCTCATCTATACAGATGTAAAGGTGGTCAATGGCCAATGGAAGGATTGCCACAACTATTTGGTGACTGCAGACGCTGTAGATGGAGAATGGAGTGAACCCATCTTCCTGAACAGTTCAGGGTTTGACCCTTCGCTGTTCCATGATGAAGATGGGAAGAAGTATCTGGTGAATATGGTATGGAACCACCGGGTCGGCCATCATCCTTTCCGGGGGATCGTCCTCCAGGAATATTCTCCGGAAGGCAAGGAACTCGTAGGAAAGCCGGAGATTATTTTCGAGGGGACGGAAATAAAACTGACTGAGGCGCCGCATATTTATAAAATAGACGGCTACTACTATCTTCTTACTGCCGAAGGCGGAACGAGATATGAACATGCGGCCACCCTGGCACGTTCAAAAAACTTGCGGGGACCTTATGAGCTCCATCCCGACAATCCACTGCTCAGCTCTTGGCACGATCCCTCCAACCCACTGCAGAAGGCGGGGCATGCCTCCATCGTCGAGACACAGAATGGCGAGTGGTACATAGCGCATCTCACGGGGCGTCCGTTAATGGTGGAGTCGGAATCCATCTATCACAATCGAGGATACTGTCCGCTCGGCAGAGAAACCGCACTTCAGCGTCTGGAGTGGCGCGACGGATGGCCGTATGTAATCGGCAGCAAGGCAGGTAGCCTGCTAGTAGAAGCACCCGACTTGCCGCCGTATCCTGTGTCCTCTACGTATAAGGAATTGGAAACTTTTGAAGAGGATGGACTGAACATCAATTTCCAGACTCTCAGAATACCGTTTAACGACACAATCGGCTCTCTTAAGGAAAGTCCCGATCACCTTAGGTTGTATGGCCGGGAATCACTGACCTCCCTCTTCACCCAATCATTTGTTGCAAGAAGGTGGCAAAGCCTGGACTTCGAAGCTGAAACGGCACTCAAGTATATTCCTGAAACTTTCCAGCAGGCAGCTGGTCTGGTCAACTATTATAATACAGAAAACTGGACGGCCCTTCAGGTCTCTTTCGATGAAGAGAAGGGGAGGGTGCTGGAATTGACTTCCTGCGATAATTTTAGTTTTTCAGCACATCTGGAACATCCTGTCGAAGTGCCCGAAAGTGTAGAATACATCTACCTGAAAGTAAAAGTTGATGGACATCACTATAACTATTCTTATTCATTTGATGGAGAATCGTGGATGGACATAGGGGTGACTTTTGAAAGTCGTAAACTGTCTGACGATTATGTTGAAGGCGGGGGGTTCTTTACAGGCGCCTTTGTAGGGATGCAGTGCCAGGATACAAGCGGCAGAGGAAAGCATGCCGACTTCAAATATTTCAGATACAGCGAAAATTAGGCTTAGGCATGAAGAAGGCTGGAGATGTTCATGCGTCTCCACTTTTTAAGTATAGGTTCAAGATAAAGGGGTTTTCATATTATGGCGCAACACTATAACAGAGGTTTCATCGTTGCAATCACTCTGATTGCAACACTGGGTGGGTTATTATTCGGTTACGATACCGCAGTCATTTCCGGGGCTGAACAATCGCTTCAGAAGTACATAACTGCGGATTACAATTCGTTCATCCATGGGGTGACGGTCTCCAGTGCCCTCATCGGTTGTGTAATCGGCGGGCTGTTGTCCGGTCGGATTGCTGCAGCTTTCGGACGTAAGAGATCACTGCAGTTGGCAGCACTGCTGCTGATGGTTTCTGCATTTCTTTCCGCCTATCCTGAACTTATTTTCTTTGAGGTCGGAGAGTCGGGTCTCGCCCTGCTCATCATGTTCAACATCTATCGTATTATAGGGGGGATCGGGGTCGGACTTGCCTCAGCCGTTTCTCCGATGTTCATAAGTGAGATGGCACCTTCGGGCATCAGGGGTCGTCTGGTTTCATGGAACCAGTTCGCCATCATATTCGGGATGCTCGTCGTCTACTTCGTCAACTATGCCATTACATTCGGACAGTCGGACTTATGGATCGACGATATGGGCTGGAGATACATGTTCGCATCAGAAGCAGTGCCGGCATTGGTCTTCTTCCTCTTGCTGTTCATGGTACCTGAAACCCCGCGCCATCTGACATTGAACGATGAAGAAGACAAGGCTTTGACGGTGCTGAACAGAATCTACCGCTCACCATCCCATGCCAAAAAGATTCTGGCGAACATCAAATCAACGAAAGATGGACAGAGCGAGCAGAAGACGCCGCTATTCACTTTCGGCAAGAAGGTCATCATCATCGGCATCTTGATCTCCTTCTTCCAGCAGTTCATCGGCATAAATGTGGCACTGTACTATGCACCACGTATATTTGCAGATCTCGGTGCAGGTGCAAACGCATCGATGGTACAGACAGTTGTGATGGGGCTTGTGAATGTCATATTCACACTCGTTGCCATCATGTATGTAGATAAGTTCGGCCGTAAGCCGCTGCTCATCATAGGTTCAACTGGTATGGCAGTGGGCATGATGGGTGTAAGTACGCTTGCAGGTTTCGGCATCATCGGCATTTCAACCCTTGTATTCATCGTCATCTACACAGCCTCATTCATGATGAGTTGGGGACCGATTGCCTGGGTGCTCCTTTCCGAGATATTCCCGAACAGGGTCCGGAGCAGTGCGATGGCCATAGCGGTAGCGGTGCAGTGGCTGGCGAACTTCACAATCACTTCCTTCTATCCTTTCATGATGGAAATAAGCGGAGCCATGACATACGGCTTCTATGCTCTGATGTGTGTCCTTTCAGGTCTCTTCGTATGGAAGTTCGTTCCTGAAACGAAAGGGAAAACGTTGGAAGAGCTTGAAGAGCTGTGGGTAAAGAGATGATCATAAAAATTTCTTACAATACAATCTCTACGAAGTGGTAGATATATTGAAGGCTTGGACTACGGTCCGAGCTTTTTTATTTTTAATGAAAATACTTTTCGGTGCGGAGGTTACAGAGCATTCGGATATAAATGAAGACAACCTGCATGGGTATGTGGCGGGGCTTGTCATCACCAATGACATATCGGCACGTGACATACAACTGCCTCAGGGCCAGTGGCTGAAGGGTAAGAGCTATCGTACATTCTGTCCGACAGGTCCATACCTGTATCTGCTTGATGAGGAGGAAATGCCACTCATCCATGAGCTGGAACTTGATCTATGGGTCAACGATGACCTGCGCCAGTCCGCAAACACGGACCAGCTTCTGTTCAAGCCTGCAGAGACGCTGGTGGAGCTTGCCGGCATCATGGATCTCTCAAGAGGCGACCTCGTCATGACTGGAACGACCGGCGGTGTCGCAATGAATCTGACACCTGAGCTCCTCGGCAAAGTGACGAGCCTTGCGATGCCGGGTCAGGATAAGATCGACATGTTGGTTGAAGATCAGGAAGGCAACGGAAGATATCTGAAGGATGGGGATGTGATCCGCCGGTGCCATCATCGACAGCCGGAAAGTTGCGCCCCAGGATTTCGATCTCCCTGAAGTGAAGATGGAAGTCTTCAAGAACGGCGAGAAGATTGATGAGGGGCAGGGTGCGGCCGTACTCGGCAACCCGCTCAAAGCGGTCGTCTGGCTGGCCGAAGCCCTGCATCAATATGGCATCTCACTTAAGGCCGATGAGGTCTCTGCATCTTTCAAATGATCATATACAAGAATGGACTCCCCTCAAGGTTGGACTTTGAGGGGAGTTTGATTTTACTTGCCTCCCTACCTGGGTAGGATATATAAGCAGACATCTTGATAATATCTCGAATTCGAGATATTATATACGTATCAACTCTTGGAGGGATTCTATTATGAAAAACGAAGGACTGCTCGGCATACACCATGTCACAGCAATGACGGATGACGCGGTGAGAAATTATGAGTTCTTTACAGATGTTTTGGGCATGCGTCTTGTGAAGAAGACGGTGAACCAGGATGACATACACACGTACCACACATTTTTTGCGGATGATGTCGGTTCGCCGGGAACGGATATGACATTCTTTGACTTCCCGAACAACCCGAAAGGATCGCCTGGGTCGAACTCCATCTATAGAACGGCATTCAGGGTGCCGGATGATGCGGCGATCGAATACTACAGGGATCGCTTCGATGAATTCGGGGTGAAGCATGACGGCGTTCAGGAGCTCTTCGGCAAGAAGGTGCTGCCGTTCGAGGAGTCTGATGGACAGAAGTACCAGCTGATTTCCGATGAAAAGAATGAAGGGGTCGCACCCGGAATTCCATGGAAGAATGGACCTGTACCTGAGGACAAGGCGATATACGGCCTCGGACCGATTGAGATCCACATCAGTTACTTCGAGGATTTCAAGAAGGTGCTGACGGATGTCTATGGCATGAAGCCGGTTGTGGAAGAGCCGGACGTGGCCCTTCTCGACGTTGGTGAAGGTGGCAACGGCGGTCAGGTCATCCTGAGGAAGGACGAGTCTGAATCTGCGATGCAGGGTTATGGTGAAGTGCACCATGTATCGTTCAGGGTGGCGGACCATGAAGTGATCAAAAAATGGGAAGATAAGTATAACGAAATCGGCATGCGTCATTCCGGCAATGTGGACCGCTTCTACTTTGAGGCGCTATATACGCGGGTAGGACACATCCTGATTGAACTGTCCACCGACGGCCCAGGGTTCATGGATGACGAACCGTATGAAACGCTCGGCGAAAGCCTCGCATTGCCGCCTTTCCTCGAGGAGCGGCGCGAGTATATCGAAAATCAGGTTCGTCCATTCGATACGAAGCGTTCGAAATAGAATTAAGGAGTGTTATCAATGAAGCATATATATAATGAAAATAAAAAAGGTGCACCGGTATTCGTACTGCTGCACGGCACCGGCGGTACGGAGCATGACCTCCTGCCGCTCGCAGGGATGCTCAACCCGGAGTATAACGTTCTCAGTGTGAGGGGCAATGTTTCCGAAAATGGCATGAACCGCTACTTCAAGCGGCACGGGGAAGGACAGTATGATGTGGAAGACCTCAATTTCCGTGGCAAGGAACTGCATGACTTCATCGTTGAATCATCCGAAGACTATGGATTCGATGTCCGTGACGTAATCTTCGTCGGATTCTCCAACGGTTCGAACATCGCCATCAACATGATGCTGAGGGAAGATACCGACTACAGGAAGGCGATTCTTTTTGCACCGCTCTATCCTGTTACAATCGACCATGATAAGGACCTCAGTGGTGCGGAAGTATTCCTCTCCATGGGCAGGAATGATCCGATGGCACCAGAAGAGGAAAGCAAGCGCGTCATCGAGCTGTTCGAATCACGCGGAGCCGATGTGACCACCACCTGGGTGAATGGACACAGTCTACCTCAGGAAGCTGCGATGAAGGCGAAAGAATGGCTGGGTAGATAATTCAAGTAAAAGGGTGCATATCGAATAAGAGCCTAGTAAAAGTGACTCGTTTCTTATTTACGATATGCATCATCTTTTTAATGTTTATCTCGAATTCGAGGTAATTATATGATATACTTCGAATTCGAGATAAATATGGCCGACCCATCATAAATAGGCAATTTATTATGGAAAACGGGGCGGGCAACTACATAATCATTTACATTATCAGACGGATGGGTGTATAATGATTGTGAAAGATATAACAAATAGGAGGGCTTTATATGCGTGCAGCAGTATTTCACGATGCAAAGGATATTCGCGTAGAAGACGTTGAAACACCGGAAATCAGTGAAGGTAAAGTTAAGGTCAAAGTTGCCTGGGCCGGCATTTGTGGCAGTGATCTCCATGAGTATAACGCTGGTCCCATCTTCATCCCGAAAGGGGAAGCATCTCCGATGACCGGCAGAAAGGCACCGCTGACCATGGGCCATGAGTTTTCAGGTACTGTGGAGGAAGTCGGTGCAGGTGTTGAAGGCCTTAAGGCTGGAGACAAGGTGACGATCAATCCGCTCATCACCCAGGAAGTGCATGATGAACCGCTGGTCGACATGTACAAGGGGTTCACTTTCGTGGGTCTCGGCAGTGACGGCGGATTTGCCGACTATGTTGTTGTAGACAGGAAAAATATAGTGAAACTTGAAGATGACACTTCCCTCGAACTCGGTGCACTTGTCGAACCGACAGCTGTTGCCCTTCAGGCAATCCGAGAATCCGAAATGCAGTTCAGCGACTCAGTTGCAGTATTCGGAGCGGGTCCAATCGGACTGCTGACGATCATTGCCGCCCGGGCTGCGGGTGCAAAGGACATCTTTGCATTCGACCTCAGCGATGAACGTCTTAAGAAGGCGAAGGAAGTCGGCGCGACACATGTGGTCAATTCCGGCAATGAAGATCCGATCGATTATATTCATGAGTACTATCCCGACGGTGTTGACCGGACATTCGAAGTGGCTGGTGTCGGTGTGACAGTCGACCAGTCCATCCAGGCGACACGTGCGCGCGGCATGGTGACGCTCGTCTCCATCTTCGAAAAGCCGATTGAATTCAATCCGATGTCCCTCACCGCAAGCGGTGTACGTATCGCATCCACTCTGGCCTACGAGCCGGACATTTTTGAGGCGACGGTCAAGATGATGGAAAGTGGACAGATCGATCCATTCCCGGTCATCACCGACCACATCGAATTGAACGAAATCGTCGACAAGGGATTTGAGGCCCTGCTGAATGACAAGAGCCAGTCCAAAATTCTTGTGAAACTCAGTGGCGACAAGTAAATATATTTTCCAGCCATGGCAATAATTGATGTTGTCATGGCTGTTTTTTTATATAATGGAGGAGAGTGATAGGGAGGGGTGGCCATATGAATATGGATGTACAGGAATATCTGCCGTTCTTGATACCACTGCTTCTGCTGCAGCTGGTATTGATGGTGACTGCGCTGGTGATGATCATCAGGCAGGAGCATTTCAAGTATTTGAATAAGGTGGTCTGGATCATCGTCGTGCTCGTTCTGAACATCATCGGACCGATCCTATACTTCGTACTGGAGCGCAGATGATATGAGAATACTTAAGATTGAAGGGCTGAAGAAGACGTTCAACGATAAGACGGTGATCGAGGATCTGAACCTTGAAGTTGCAGAAAATGAAATCTATGGATTCATCGGCAGCAATGGTGCCGGCAAGACGACTACGATGAAGATGGTGCTCGGCCTGTTGAAGTCGGACGGTGGAGAGATATATGTCTGCGGTGAAAAAGTTCGGTTCGGGGATACACCGACGAACCGTCATGTCGGCTATCTGCCGGATGTGCCGGAATTCTATACTTATATGAATGCGGAGGAGTATCTGAAGCTGTGTGCCGACATCACCCGGATGGGGAAGGCGGAGCAGCGTGAACGGATTGATGCACTCCTCAAGCTGGTCGGGCTCCGCGGAGAGAAGGCGCGGATCAGGAACTATTCACGCGGGATGAAGCAACGACTCGGCATTGCACAGGCGCTAATCCACCGGCCGAAGCTCCTGATCTGCGATGAACCGACGAGTGCCCTCGATCCGAAGGGACGGATGGAGATACTGAAGATATTGAAGGAGATCACAAAAGAGACGACGGTCATCTTCTCCACGCATATACTGACCGACGTCGAGCGTATTTCCGACAGGGTCGGGATCCTGTATGAGGGGAAGATCGTGAAGGAGATCGACCTTTCCAAGGAATCCCTCGGCGAAAAGGGTATCGTCGTCGAATTTGATCAGGAATCTTATGATAAAATTTCACCGGCACTTGATATGCGTCACATAGGCGGGGCATCATATGTCATAGAGGACCATTCCCTGCAGGAAATCTATGGTGTACTGCATGCGCATGGAGTATACCCGGAAAGAATAGTGAAGGAACGGAAATCTCTTGAGGATGTTTACCTGGAGGTGACCACATGAGCCAGATGGTGCCGCTTTTCAAAAAGGAGCTCATCGAATCGTGGCGCAACTTCAAGTTTGCGGCGATCGTCATCGTATTTTCGATCATTGGGATACTCAGTCCGTTCACGGCGCTCATATTGCCTGATATACTCGGCATGGTCATGGACGACTCGGGCGTTACGGTCGACATTCCTGAATCTACGTCACTGGATTCCTACATGCAGTTCTTCAGCAACATGAACCAGATGGGACTGGTGATCTTCGTCATCGTCTTCGGCAGCATCCTCACGCATGAATTCACCCGCAACACGCTGGTGAACCTGGTGACCAAGGGGCTGAAGCGGACGTATGTGATTGTGGTCAAAGCTTCATTCCTCATGCTCGTTTGGACTGTGGGATATGTCATCAGTGCACTGGTGGCCTATGCATACACGATCTACTACTGGGATGAGCCGGTGGACCATCTCTTGTTGGCATTCAGTATGACGTGGTTATACGGTCTATTCATCATCAGCCTCATTCTGTTAGCTTCAACCCTCTTCACGAACAGCTTCATCGCAGTGCTGTTCAGTGTTGTCGCAGTCGTCATCGTGATGCTGATGGCGGGGATTCATCCGGATATCGCAGAATATCTGCCACAATATCTGATCGGCAACAATGTGGGTCTTCTTGCAGGGGAGATTGCTGCAGGAGATGTAGTTTGGCCGATGGTAATCACTGCAGCAGTGAGCCTGGTGTTCATACTTCTGGCCGTAATCAGGTTTAAAAAGGTGCCGATGAATTGATATTTCCCGGGAAATTAATAAAGGCGAATATTCTTCACTGTCATTTTACGATGATAATGAGGATGTTCGTCTTTTTTGCTTTTCATTCTGAACATAACGTTAGATGATACTGGCTGATATTTGATTTTTTATGCTTGTGAACAGACGGAAATTTAATTCCTACTAAAAAAATAAGATTTAGTATTGACATTGATTCAGCCATGGGATATATTAGTCGACATAACTTAATAAATTCAGAAAATTCTTATCAAGAGAGGTGGAGGGACTGGCCCTTTGAGACCTCGGCAACAGACCGTATGTGAACTGTGCCAATTCCAGTAGCGACTTGCTAGAAGATGAGAAGGGATGGTCTATTCTATAAATAAAGCCCCTCTTCTTATCTACAGGAAGCAGGGGCTTTTCACTATCAAAAATCGGAGGTATGAACATGTCAAAAAAACAGATCCATCTCAACGGATTCATCCAAAATTCACCGTCCCCCCATTCCACGGGTCTCTGGAAGCATGAAAAGGACCAGGGGACACGCCACAATCGTCTGGACTATTGGACCGGTACAGCAAAGACGCTGGAACGCGGTAAATTCGATGCGCTCTTCATTGCGGATGTCCTCGGCACCTACAGCGTCTACGGCAACAGTCATGACGCAGCAGCGAAGCACGCAGTCCAGCTTCCCGCCCATGATCCGACACTTGTGATTCCTGCCATGGCGGCCGTCACGAAGCATCTTGGCTTCGCGCCGACGATTTCGACTACATACGCACAGCCCTATTCATTGGCCCGCCAACTGTCGACGCTGGATCATCTGACGGAAGGCCGGGTGGCATGGAATGTCGTGACTTCATATCTTGAGAGCGAGGCGGTGAATATGGGGCTCGAACAGCGTCTGCCGAAGGAGATGCGCTATAACCGTGCAGACGAATTCCTCGAAGTCGTGTACAAGCTCTGGGAGGACAGCTGGGAAGCGGATGCGGTCCAATATGACAGGGAGAAGGACACGTTTGCCGACCCGGATAAGGTGCACATGATCAACCACCGCGGTGAATTCTTCAATGTGCCGGGCCCCCACCTTGTGGAACCTTCGCCCCAGAGGACGCCAGTGCTCTTCCAGGCGGGTGCCTCACCGAAGGGGAGAGACTTCGCAGCAAAGCATGCGGAAGCGGTCTTCACGAAGAATCATTCGCTCGAAGCGCTGGCAGCCTATGTGAAGGATATCAGGGAACGTACGGTGGCCCAGGGCAGGAATGGAGATGACGTCAAAGTGTTTCCGATGATCCTGCCGATCATCGGGGAGACCGAGGCGGAAGCCTATGAGAAGTATGAAGCACTCCAGGACAGCGTGAGCTATGAAGGCACGGCATCCCTCCTGTCCGGCCATACGGGCATCGACTTCTCCCAGTATGATCCGGACCAGTATATCGAGGATATCGAAACCGAAGCGGTGCAGGGGAACCTCGACATGTATACGAAGGACCCGAACCGCAAATGGACATTGCGTGAAGCAATCAAGAACCACGGCCTCGGCAACGGGACCGTGAAGTTCATCGGTACGCCTGCCCAGATTGCCGACCGGATAGAAGAGTGGGCCACAGAGGGCGACGCAGATGGATTCAACATCGCCCAGACCTATTCGCCGGGCACGTTTGAAGAGTTCGTCGACCTTGTCGTACCTGAACTGCAGGCGCGCGGCATCTACCGCACGGAATATGAAGGGGAGACGCTCAGGGAGAATATGTTCGGAAAAGGAAGGAAACATCTTGCAGACAATCATCCCGCAAAGAGGCCAAGCCTTGCAGGGCAGTGGCACTAGGGTAGGGAAAGGAGACACATATGGAACAGATAACTTTATATACTTGGATCGGCTTTTCCGCATTCCTTCTACTGATGCTTGCGGTCGGCTATCTGAGTTCAAGAAAAATGAAGACCATCGGTGATTTTGCGACAGGCGGCGGCAAGCTTGGTCCATATGTACTGGGCTTTTCATTCGCCGCAACGTATTTAAGTGCAGCAACCTTCCTCGGGTATCCGGGATGGTCCCATGAGTGGGGGCTGTCCAACCTCTGGCTGTTCCTGGCCATGATCGGTGGTGGACCGATCGGTGTACTCATGGTCGCCAAAAAGGTGCGTAAGCTGAATACGAAGCAGAAATCCCTGTCCCTGCCGGATTGGCTGGGGGATTTCTATAATAGTGACATCCTGCGGGTTGGGACGGCCCTCATCCTGCTGTTCAACATATTCTACATCGCCGCCCAGTTCGTTGCAGGTGCACGGATATTTGAGTATCTGCTCGGCATGTCCTATACGACCGGCCTCATTCTCATCGCAGCCATCGTCGTCGTCTATGTATTTGCAGGCGGTGCCCTGGCCGACATATATACCGATGCCATCCAGGCCGTGCTGATGGCGGTCACAGCCATCGTCATATTCATCTCGGGCATCGTCATATTCTGGCGCGGGAGCATCACGGATACATTTTCCGGTATTTCAGGCAACCTTGCTTCACAGAATGAAAATCTCGTGAGGGTATTCAATCCCGAATCCTTCCACTTCTATTCCTTTGGGGCCGTATTCGGCGCCATCGCCATCCAGTGGGCGTTCGCTTCCGCTCCGCACCTGTTCAATAAGGTGCTCGGACTGAAGCATGAGAAGGATCTCGGCAAGATGATTGCGACCTACGTCGTCGTCGCTTCCCTATGTGTGCTTGTCCTCTTCGGAGGCCTATACAGCCGGGCGGCACTCGGCGATTCGGTTGCTGCAGCGGACCTGGCACTCGTCGACTACATCATCTGGGCCTTCCCCGCCATCTTCGTCGCATTTTTCGGCGTCGTCATCCTGGCTGCTGCGATGTCCACGACGGACGGCATCTTCGTATCCATTTCGACGGTGTTCGCCAATGATATCTTCCTGAAGTTCTTGGTGAAGCGCAGAATCGTCAAGGTGAGCGATGAAAAAGCACAGCGCATCGCCTTCCAGATCAGTCGCATGACCGTTCCGGTCATCGGTCTGCTGGCATTGCTCATCGTCATCCGCCCGCCTGAATATATGGGTGACGTCATGTGGATCGGCATCTCCGGCATCGCTGCCGGAACGATGGGGCCGATACTGCAGGCTGTCTATGCGAAACGGCGGGCACCGGCACGTGCTGCTGAGCTGTCGATGATCGTGGGCTTGGGCTCCTACCTGTTCCTCTATTTCAGCGGGATCATCCCAAGTACGATGTCGGCAGGGGCTGTGGCGACCTTCATCGGAATCGCCACCATCAATATCGCCTCATGGGTGCTCCACGCGTCCAGAGAGGTGAAACCGGCAGAAGAGGGGGGATCCTGATGTTCGTAAATGAAATGCTGTCCATATGGCTTTACGGGTTTGCTGGGGCGTTGACCTTCATCGGCCTGTTCATATGGAAGGGCTATATGAAGGAATAATAGAAGGACGCCATGCGAGTACTCGCATGGCGTCTTTATCATTATTATACATTTGCCAACATTTCAAACATATTACACCCTGTTTTTATATGCTCATCGATGAAATCATATTCTGAAGTGTGGAGGGGTGGGTGATTCTCCCCATTGCCGATATAGAAGTATGCAGCAGGGACTTCTTTGGCATAGTGGCCGAAATCTTCAGAGCCGCGGATTGCTTCCTGGAGTTCATTTACCTCGAGTCCGCATTCCCCAGCGGCCCAGCGCACTTCGTCGGCCATCGCCGAATCGTTCACGGTTTCAGGGAATTCATCCGAATACTCGAATGAAACCTTCATTCCACGATTCATCGCCTCCTCATGCGCAATGGTGATGATATCCGCCTTCAGCACCTCGAGTTCCTTTTCATGAAGGGCGCGGATGGTAAGCGACAGTTCCCCTTCATATGCCGCCATGCCGAAGTCGCGGGTGCCGATATCCACATTGACGATGGTAGCGAGCAGGAGGCTGCGGCTTGCTTCGGCCAGCTTTGGAATTTCATTGATGAGGCGTGCGATGGAATAGGACGGATTGATGCCGTCTTCCGGTGTGCTCGCATGGGCGGGCTTTCCCGTCATTCTGATGGTCATCCCTGTCGAGGCACACTGGAGGTTTCCATCTTTTATGTTGATCGACTGGTATGGCATGCCGCTCATATTATGGTAGCCATACATCCTGTCGATGTCCTCATCCTTAAGCAGGGGAAGACACTGCTTTGCCCCTTCCCCGGTCTCTTCAGCGGGCTGGAAAAGGAAGAAGATGTTGTTGCTGCAGCCTTTCTGGTCGATTTCGAGTGCAAAGGCTGCCAGGGTCGCCGAGTGGCCGTCATGGCCACATTTGTGTGCTTTGCCCGGGAATTTCGAAGCCCAGGGGACATCGATGGTTTCGTCCATCGGGAGTGCATCGAAATCTGCACGGAAGGCAATGCTGAGTCCATCAGCCCCACTGCGGTATGCGGCATAGAACCAGGTACCGCGGTTGATGATTTCAAGCGAAGTATGTCTCTTCAGAAAATCCATCAGATGCTGCTTCGTCCAGGTCTCTTCGTTCGAGAGTTCGGGGTTCGCATGCAGTTCATGACGCAGTTCTCTGGCGCGTTCAAAGTTGTTGATATCCATATCTCCACTCCTCATCAATATTCGTATATCTTCAAGAAAACTCTAGCATGCCGTCATCCATAAGTAAATTTATGATTGTTCTGAAAATTGGTCTTGTGGTTTAACGGGTTGTCTGCAATAATGTTACTATTATTTGAAATTTGAAAAAGAGGAAGGGTATACATATGGAAAACAATCAAAAAAGGGGAATCTTCAACCGTTTCCTTGATGTGGTCGAAAGGGTGGGGAATAAACTTCCCGATCCGATTGTACTGTTCATCATCCTGATGTTTACGATTCTCGGTGCCTCATTCATCGGCGGCATGCTCAAATGGGAAGCCGTAAACCCTGCAGACGGTGAAACGATCCAGGCGGTGAACCTGCTCAATGGGGAAGGAATCATCCGCATCTTCACGGAAGCAATTACAAACTTCAGTGAATTTCCACCACTTGGCATGGTGCTGGTCGTCATGATCGGTATCGGAATGGCCGAGAAATCAGGGTACTTCGAGACGGCCATGAAGCGGGCCATCGAAGTATCTCCACAGAAACTCATCCTGCCTGCCATCATCCTGGTCGGCATCGTCGGCAACGTTGCCGGTGACGCAGCGCCGATCATCCTGCCGCCGATTGCGGCGATGGTCGTCATGAAGCTCGGCTACCATCCGTTCGTCGGACTGGTCATGGCGTATGCTGCTTCACTTGGCGCATTCGCAGCCAACGTCATCCCGGGGATGACTGAAGCGCTGGCACTTGCGTTCACGGAACCTGCTGCCCAGCTGATCGACCCGGACTATACGGGCAGCCTGCTCATGAACTACTACTTTACGGCAGTGGCGACTGTATTCCTGCTCATCATCGTCTATTTCGTGACGATGAAGATTACAGTGCCGCGACTTGGTACATATGAAGGTCTGGAGACGGCGGATCATGAACCATTGGAGAAAAAAGAGGTCACGGCGCTCAGGTGGGCGAACATCTCCGCACTCCTGACATTCATCGTCTTCATGGTGCTGCTTCTGCCCGAGAATGCGATATTCCGTAATGCCGAAACGGGCTCCATCATCCAGGATTCCCCGTTCATGAATTCAATCATATTCATATTGACGATCTTCTTCTTCGTTCCGGGTCTCGTCTATGGCCTCAAGGCGGGCACGATCCGTTCGACGAAAGACTTCGGCAGCATGCTCGGGGATGCGATGGGTACGATGGGAAGCTATGTCGTCCTCGTATTCTTCGCTGCCCAGATGCTCGCCTACTTCAGCTGGAGCAACCTCGGGCCGATCATCGCCATCAAGGGGGCGAATGCGCTTGAGGCGGTGAACGCCTCCGGCATTCCGCTCATCATCGGCTTCATCCTGCTGGCCGGCCTCATCAACCTGCTGATCGGCAGTGCCTCGGCAAAATGGGCCATCCTGGCACCCGTATTCGTGCCGATGTTCATGCTGCTCGGCTATGACCCGGCATTCACGCAGATGCTCTACCGCATCGGGGATTCATTCACGAACCCGATCACACCGATGCTGCCGTATCTGCCTCTGCTGCTTGCATTTGCACAGCGCTACGATAAGAATGCGGGACTCGGCACACTGCTGTCGGCCCTGCTGCCGTATTCGATCGTCCTGTTCTTCGCATGGACGATACTGCTCATCGTATGGTACCTGATCGGCATACCTCTCGGTATCGATGGCCCGATCTACCTGCCTGAATCTTGATAATTGAGGAGAATGGAAAATGAACATGCAACAACAGATTGAGAATGTAATAGAAGAAGTCGTCACATGGCGCCGTACGATGCATAAGCATCCTGAACTGTCATTCCAGGAGCACTGGACAAGCGGCTATATAAAGTCGGAGCTTGAGAAAATGGGGGATATTGAAATCTCCCAGCCGACGGAAACGAGCATCCTCGGCATCATCAAAGGAGCGAAGCCAGGGCGGAAAATCGGTCTTCGGGCAGACATCGATGCACTCCCGGTTCAGGAAGAGCGTACAGACATCGATTTCGTCTCTAAAAATGACGGCGCGATGCACGCGTGCGGACATGATGGACATGCCGACATCCTGCTCGGGGCTGCTAAAGTGCTCGTGCAGAATATCGATGACCTTCATGGCGAAGTCTACCTGATTTTCCAGCATGCTGAGGAGGAACCGCCGGGCGGGGCGCAGGAAATGGTGGCGACCGGACTTTTTGATGATCTCGACTTCATCTATGGTCAGCATCTGTTCACGCCGATACCGACGGGCAAAATCGGCATTACGAATGGACCGATCACATCGAATTCCGACACATTCGACCTGAAAATCCAGGGGCGGGGCGGTCATGCTTCCCAACCCGAGAACTCGATCGACCCAATCGTCATCGGCGGCCAGGTCCTGAACCAGTTCCAGACAATCATTTCACGAATTGCATCACCGCTCGATTCCGCCGTTATCTCGACGACGAAATTCCATGCCGGCAGTGCGAAGAACATCATCCCGGACAGCGCGATGCTGGAAGGCAGCGTACGCACCATCAATGATGAGACACGGGAGATGGTCAGAGAGCGTATGGAAAAGGCGGTCAAAGGCATCTGCGACATGTATGGGGCAACTTATGACTTTTCATTCAACTACGGCTATTCCGCTGTAGTGAATGAAGATGCTGTGACGGACAGGGTCAGAAAGATGGCGACAGAGGAATTTGGGGACAAGGTATTTGAGTATCCGCTCGCAATGGGCGGGGAAGACTTCGCCGCCTTCTCCCGCATCATACCGGCGACCTACGCCTGGATCGGTGCAGGCAACAAGGAGAAGGATATGGAATATCCGCACCACCATCCGAAGTTCGGCATCGATGAAGACAGCTTCATCGACGGCGTGAAGATGATGGTCCTGACAGCATTTGAGATGACACAGCCTGAATAGTTTTGAACCAAAAGAGAAATGACCTGGTCCTAAGAGGACCAGGTCATTTCTGATGGAGGAGTGTTTTTCGTCCAGCTTGCCATCGTTTCGGCTGCGATGGTGAATTAGCGGTTTAACTTGCCGTCGTTTCGGCTGCGATGGTGAATTAGCGGTTTAACTTGCCATCGTTTCGGCTGCGATGGTGAATTGGCAGGTTAACTTGCCATCGTTTCGGTTGCGATGGTGAATAGGCGACCTCCGTTACGCATTCAGTCTCCTCGGGAAACCGATGAGTATCGCGATGATGCCGCAGATCAGGAGCATTGCGGGATAGATGGAATATGGAATCATGGCGACGGGTGAAATGGCGGCGAGGCCTGCAGCAGCGAGCATCTGTCCCCCGTAGGGGATGAGCCCCTGGAAGGCGGCGGCGAAGATGTCGAGCACACTCGCCGATTTCCTTCTGTCCACACCATATTCGTCGGCAATGTTCCTGGCCAGTGGCCCGGTGATGATGATGGAAATAGTATTGTTGGCGGTGCTGAGGTCTGTGGCACTGACGAGTGCGGCGATGCCGAATTCCGCACCCTTCCGGGAACGGATCCTGCTTGTGATAAAATGGAGCAGGTAGTCGATGCCGCCATAATGCTGGATCAGCGCAATGAGTCCACCGATCAGAATGGCGATGATGGCGATGTTCTGCATATTGCTGATGCCTTCACCGGCAGCGGCGACGAATGATGTGAATGTATAGGAACCATCAAGCACACCGACCAGCCCGGCAAAGACAATGCCTCCGGAAAGTACGATCAACACATTGACCCCGAGCAGGGCAATCACCAGAACGGCGAGATAGGGCAGTACTTTAAACAGGTTGTAGTCAAGGTCCGTCGCAGGGGTCGTCGACTGTCCGGATGAAATGAACCAGAGTATGATGACCGTCGCAATTGCGCCCGGCAGTACAATGAAGAAGTTCGTCTTGAACTTATCGGACATCTTGACTTCCTGCGACTGGGTGGAAACGATCGTCGTATCGGAGATGACCGACAGGTTGTCCCCGAACATGGCACCACCGATGACCGTGGCAAGTGCCAGCGCCAATGAAAGGTCTGTCTGTCCGGCTATGCCGATCGCAATGGGGGCGAGTGCCACAACCGTGCCTGTTGATGTCCCCATTGAAATGGAGATGAAGCAGCAGGTGATGAACAGCCCGATCAGCAGGAGGCTGCTCGGCAGGAGTGACAGGCCAAGGTTGACTGTGGATTCTACAGCACCCATGTTCTCGGCAACTTGTGAAAATGCACCGGCGAGCAGGAAGATGAGCACCATCAGCATGATGTTCTCCCGGCCGGCACCCCGGGTCAGGATGCCGATCTTTTCATTCAGCCGGTCTTTCGGTTTTATGAACATCGCTGCAACGATGGCGATGATGACTGCTACGGTGATCGGCATCGCCTGGAAGTCCCGGGCGATGATGCCGGTACCGATGAACAGCGCAACAAAAACGAGCAGGGGGAGCAGTGCAAGTGGATTGCCCCGTGTATTATCCTTCATGATGAAAAGCCTCCAATGGTTTGATGATGATCTGAGAAACAAAAAAGCCCACTTCATAGAAGAAGAGGGCAGAAATTCATCTCTTCTTATCTTCAAGCATTACGCTTCTGGAATTGGCACAGGCCCGCATGGGCTGCTGCCGAGGCTTCAAAGGGCCAGTCCCTCCACCTCTCTGGATAAGAATCATCTCATTTAATTTAAGACAAACTTTACCGCCTTTTTCCGGCACTGTCAATAGGATTGTACGCTTTATTTGAATAATTCAAAGCACAACATGAACGAATCTTCACAACGATTGCACTTTGCTCTATACTTGAGTGGCAAAAATAATATATTGGAGGGGATACCATGAATATGGAATATGCACCACCTTTAAGCTTTGGACCGGATGGGGCCAAAAAGCATGTTGAAGTTTTTCTTAACACCGCCTGTCCGTATTGCCTGAACTTCTTCCTGGCTGCGCACGAAGCTGTGATGCCGCGTGTCGAATCGGGGGAAGTACGCTACACCATCAAGCATTATGACAAACCGAAGGTGCGGCTGCTTCACGGAACGATAGCGAACCTTTTCATAGACTACAACCAGCCGAATGAAGCGTATGAAATCATGAAGTCCCTGTTCTTGACGCAGAAGGAATGGGCGCATCTCGACAGTGGGGAAATCGAACAGATGATGGAGCAGGAGTATGGCTGCCAGGAGCAGAGGAGCACGATGAACTTGAGCCTCGATATTACAAAGGAGGCGCTGGAACGTTCAATTTTGGTTGTTCCGACTGTCTTCATCAATGGCGAAAAATTCGAGTTCGACAGCATGAGTGAGCCAAGGCAGATATCTGAAAAGCTGGCAAATATACTGGATTGGTGAGTGACATATCTGCTGAAAACAACCAAGTCAAACTTACATCAAGGACAATGGAGGTACAATAAAAAGAAGCAGCTTTCGCTGCCATAAAGATGTCGGACTGGTCTGCCGGAAGGACGGAGGAGAGCCCGACATGAGAAGTCTATTGATTGATCAGTGCATTTTCCTTATCAGAGCCTTGTTCTTTTCCTTGAAGATGTCATTGTGTGAAGAGACCATGCCGTCTTCAGGGGCATCCGATTTGATGAATGTCTTCGCATGGTTTGCGGCCTGTGCGGCCTCTGTGAAGCATCCGGCGATCAGGCGGACTTTGCCGTCATAGACTACCTGGTCGCCGCAGGCATAGATGCCGGGCACAGGTGTGTCCGCGACGTCATGGGTCTTGATCATCTGATGGTCGTTGTATCTGATGTCGCCTTCAAGGGAAGTGAGGAATTCACAGTTCGATTCATAGCCGTGGCTGACAAGGACATCGTCGACATCGAGTGACAGGCCATTATTGAGTTTGACCGAGGCGATGGCATCACCCGCATCGTTCGGATGGAGCATCTCTATTTCACACTGCGCGCACATCTGAATATTATCTTTCCGGTGAAGGGAGGCGATCATCGCTTCATGCCCCTTCATTTCTTCACTCCTGTAGACCATCGTGACCGAGGCAGCGACTTCCGAGAGTGCATCCGCCCAGTCGACCGCCGTATTGCCGGCGCCTGAGATGAGCACATTCCGGTCTTTGAAGCGTTCGAGCCTTTTGACGGTATAGTGGAGGTTCGTCAGTTCGTATGCTTCAGCGCCTTCGATCTTCAACCTGACTGGAGTGAAGATGCCGCGTCCGGAGGCGATGATCAGTGTCCGGCTGTAGAAGGATCCCCGGTCGGTGACGGTTTCGAAATGGTCCGCGTGTCGGATGACCGATTGGCATGTAGTCGATACATGGATTTCAGGATGGAAGGTCTTTGCCTGGGTGATCATCTGCTGCTTGATGTCCTCGGCCGGCTGAGGGGGTATGCCACCGATGTCCCAGATTATCTTCTCGGGATATATATTGAGTTTTCCGCCAAGTTCCGAATGATGATCGATGAGCTGGACACTCATGCCGCGCAGCCCTGCATAGAAACTTGCATACAAACCTGCAGGCCCTCCGCCTATGATGAGTGTGTCAGAAATATTCATGGCCTTTCCTCTTTTCTATTGAAATATTCTCTATTCTCGTTTATTATATAGTCAATGAGAATGATTATCAATCTCGCGATTTCAAATAAATTTAAAATGGGGTAGGGAAATGAAGAAATTCATCAGTTTATTCGCACTGCTTATGGTACTGGTTCTTGCGGCATGCGGCAATTCAGAAGAATCATCGGAAGAGGCTACGGACGAATCTGCAGCTGGGGAAGCAGGGGGCGGCTCCAATGAATCCGGAGAAATGGTTACATATACTACGGATGCAGGAGAAGAGATTGAGATCCCTGAAGACCCCCAGCGCATCGTCATCCTCGGGATGAGCTATTTCGGGAATCTGATGCATATGGATGCCAACGTTGTCGGCGCACATGCGAGGGTGACGGAAAGCGAAGTGCTCGAGCCATACACTGAGGGTATCGAGCTGATTGAAGAGGGAAATATTGAACAAGTGATGAACGTTGACCCGGATTTGATAATTACCTTTAATTCCGACGAAAATTTAGATAAACTGGAAGCGGTAGCTCCTACAATTCCAATCGATTATGCCAAGTGGAACTATCTTGACATCCACAGGGAGCTCGGCAAGATTACAGGCAATGAAGAGAAGGCGGAAGAGTGGATCGAGAACTGGGAAGCAGAACTTGAAGAGGACCGCGAAGTGGTCCAGGAAGCAATCGGTGAAGACACAACCGCAAGCGTCATAGAACAGTTCGCCAAAGACATATATGTATATGGTACAAACTGGGGCCGCGGCACCGAAATCATCTATCAGGGACTGGATGTAAAAGTGCCTGAAGCCGTCCAGGACGAAGTCGTCGAAGCCGGCTGGAAGAAGATTTCCGCTGAGGAGATAGAGAAATATGCGGGCGACTACATGTTCGTCGGCACAGGCGATTCCGGTGCGGACAATGCCTACAAGGACACGGAAGTATGGAACGGCCTCGACGCTGTACAGAATGACAATGTCATCGAATTCGATTCCCCGACATTCTACTATAACGACCCTTATTCATTGGAATATCAGAAGGAGATCATTGTAGACGCATTGACGAAATAAAAATAGGCAGGTGTCATGGATGACGAGTGTAATGCTGAAAGATATAAAAGTCGAACTGAATGAGCGCACGATCCTCAACCGCATCAATATGGAACTGGTGGAGGGCAAGGTGACGACCATCATCGGCCCGAACGGCTGCGGCAAGTCGACGATGCTGAAGACGATTTCGAGAATCATCTCAGCCAAGGAGGGCGGTGTCTATATCAACGATATGGACATCCGTCAGATGAAGTCGAAGGATGTCGCCAAAAAGGTCGGCATACTCTCCCAGAAGAACCGTCTCCAGTATGATGTCAAAGTGCGCGACCTGGTGAGCTTCAGCCGGTATCCCCATCTGAAACGGTTCCAGAGCCTGAAACCGGATGATTACAAGATCATCGATTGGGCACTCAAGGAGACCGGCGCCATCGAGTTCAGCGAACGCATGATGAGTGAACTCTCGGGTGGTCAGGCACAGCGCGTATGGATCAGCCTGCTCCTCGCGCAGGGGGCAGACGTCCTGCTGCTCGACGAACCGACGACATATCTCGACATCCACCACCAGCTTGAGACACTTAACATCGTCAAACGGCTGAATGAACAGACGAAGCAGACGGTCGTGATGGTGCTGCATGACATCAACCACGCAATAAAATATTCCGATCACCTCATCATCATGGATCAGGGTGAAATCATAGAAAGTGGCCATCCGACCGATGTGCTGACAAATGACATCCTGAACAATGTATTCAACATCAATGGAAAAATCACCATCGATCCGCTGACAGGCAAACCGATTCTTGCAGATTACGATCTGTTCTGCCAGACAGTCAAAGAGGTCCAGCATGGATCGTAAATGGTATCCTTTGCCCATCGTAGCGATGGGCATTCTTTTGTCTTTTGTGGCAGCGATGATGTTCGGAACGAATACATACACGCTCCAGCAGGTGCTTGAGGTGATCTTCAGCCTGGACATGACGGATCAGGCCCATCAGATCCTGTACGAAATCCGGATGCCCCGTGTGCTCGGCGCACTTCTCGCCGGTTTCATGATCAGCATATCGGGTCTCGTCCTCCAGTCCGTCACGCACAATGACCTGAGTGAGCCGAGCATACTCGGCATCAATGCCGGGGCCAACCTGGCGATCATCGTCGGGGCACTGCTGCTGCCTACACTGCCATTCATCGGGGTGATGGGCATCGGTTTCATCGGTGGCATGCTGGTCGGGCTGGTGATCCTTTCAATGACCCGCTACCGTTCCCCGATGCACCTGATCCTGGCCGGCGCTGGAATCAGCCTCCTGCTTTATGCGGTGACGGATTTTCTGGTGATCACATTCGGCCTGGGCCAGTATGTTGCGTTCTTCACGGCAGGCGGTGCTGCCGGACAGTCGATGTCGAACATCGTCCTGGTCTTTCCGATTGCCCTGGTGCTCGTCACGGTACTGCTCTTTTTGGCGAAAGAGCTTGATATCCTTCTGTTCGGGGACGAAATGGCGGTTTCGCTCGGCCAGAATCAGACACTCTATCGCGGAGTGACGCTGGTTCTTGCCATCATGCTTGCAAGCATGGCCGTCGCCATGGTGGGTAACGTGGTGTTCCTGGGATTGCTTGTGCCCCACATCGTCAAAATGCTTTTCGGCAATATGCACCGGTTCACCATCATCTATACCGGGATGCTCGGAGCGATGATATTCGCCCTGTCCGACATGTTCGCCAGAGTGTTCAATGAAACACCTGTCAACGCCATCATTGCGGTGATTGGCCTGCCTTTCTTCATCTATATCATCAAGAAGCGGGGGCGGAAATATGCGTAACAGTATGAAATTCATCATCATCATCGCCCTGCTCATCGCAATCGTAGTCACTCATCTGCTTACGGGAACCTTCAGTCTGGCTCCTGGCGACCTGATAGATCTGCTGATCAATCAGGCAGGGGAGGATGTGCGGCTCGTACTGTTCGAGTTCAGGATGCCGCGCATCATCGTCACCCTGGTCTGTGGCGCCGCCCTTGCACTGAGCGGTCTCATACTGCAGGTCATCTCGAAGAATCCACTTGCCGATCCAGGCATCATCGGTGTCAATGCCGGCAGCGGATTCGGCGTGGTCCTCTTCATCATGTTCGTCAGCGGGTCTATGAGCCAGCACCTGTATGCACTGCCTCTGATGAGCTTCATCGGGGGCTTGGCGACGGTACTCATCATCTTCTTCCTGTCATTCATGGGCGGGACGTTCAAAAGCAACATATTCATCCTCATCGGTATTGCTACGGCGATGGGAGTGACTGGATTCGTCTATGTATTCACGTCCATGTTCGACGAAACCCAGATGGAGATGCTGAACCGTTATTTCGCCGGTAACATATGGGGGGATACATGGCCGTTCGTCTTCATATCGGTGCCGTATATCCTGATCATCGCGGCTTTTGTCTTCTTCCGCATCAGGGAGATGGGGATGCTGAACCTGGATGATGAAATGCTGATCGGATTTGGCATGAATGTGAACAAGGAAAAGATCATTCTGATCATCCTGTCTGCGATGCTCTCGAGCCTTGCGGTGAGCGTATGTGGTGCCATAAGCTTCATCGGTCTGATTGCACCGCACATCTCAAGGCTCCTGTTCGGTCAGAATATGAAGGTCCTGTTCTTCTCTTCCCTGCTGATCGGCGGGGTGCTCCTCACAGGAGCGGATCTTGTCGGCAAGCTTCTCCTTGCCCCGATGATCATCCCGACGGGCATCGTAGTGGCACTGATCGGCGGCCCCTATTTCCTGAGGCTGCTCCTGAAAGCCAAACAGATATAGAAGAAAACTGAGATATAATGGTAATATATAGGAAAGAATATTTGGAAAGAGGGATGGAATGAAATATTTTGCAGCATTGGCACCAATGAAGGATGCACAGAAAAGTAAGGAATACCGTCAGCAGCACCTCGACTTCCTGAAGGATCAGAGGGAAGCCGGGAATGTTTTCATGTATGGAAGGTTTGCCGATGGCGCCGGCGGGCTCGTCATCTATCGGGGAGAATCACTTGAAGCGGTAGAAGCCCTCGTCAGACAGGATCCATATGTGACAAGCGGCGCCCGTCATTATGAGGTCCATGAGTGGGACATGCAGACGGACTACACGATACAGTCATAGAAAACGATGCAAAATATCCAGTTTCCTCTATAATGGGAACTGGATATTTATTTTTCTCAAAAGAAATCGGGGGAAGCCATAATGTCGAAAATATTCATTGTTGAAGACGACATGACGCTTTATGACGAATTGAAATCACGCCTTGAGGAATGGAATCACACGGTCACGGGGGTGTCCGATTTCGGCAATGTCGTGCATGACTTCATCCAGTCTGAGCCGGACCTGGTCATCATCGATATTACGCTGCCGAAATATGACGGGTTCTACTGGTGCAGGCGGATCCGCGATATATCGAGCGTGCCGATCATCTTCCTGTCTTCACGGGATCATCCGTCGGATATGGTGATGAGCATGCAGATGGGCAGCGACGACTATATACAGAAACCCTTCAACTTCGAAGTACTGGTGGCGAAGGTCCAGGCGCTCCTGAGACGTGCCTACCAGTACAGGCAGCAGGAGGTTGATGTGGTCGGATTCCGTGACGCGGTGTTTGACTTCAAAAAGCTCACGGTCTCGAGGGAGGGGACTGTCCTTGACCTTACCAAAAACGAATCCTTCATCCTCTCCATACTCATCGGAAGCAGGAATCAGGTGGTTCCAAGGGAGACGCTTATCGAACAGTTGTGGGATGATGCGAAGTTCATCAGTGATAATACGCTGACCGTCAATATCAACCGCATACGCAAAAAGCTCGAGGAGATGGGTCTTGAGGATGCCATTATTACAAAAACCGGAATAGGCTATATGCTGAAGGAGTGAGACTGATGTATCTGAAGCAGCACCTGCCCTGGTGGCTCCTGTTCCTCCTTTTCAATGGAATGATCCTCCTGCTTGGGCTTCTGGATGCGTCCATCCCGGATCTTTCCGTCCTCTATATCGTCGCCATCAATAGTGTGCTCCTCGTCATTTTCGTGGCATGGCAGTATACGAGGGGGATGCAGTATAAGAGGGAACTGCTTTCCCTGGAGAAAGTGGAGGACATCGACACACTGCCCCTGCCCGTCACGGCCGAGCAGCAGGCCATCCATGAGCGTCTGATCAGGGTGAAGCGCTCGCATGACGAGCGGCTGGACGCGGAGTCTGGCCGAACGAAGGAAAGCCTGGACGGCCTTACCCGCTGGATCCATGACATGAAGATGCCTATGACGACGATGAATCTGCTGATCGACGATCTGGAAGGCCGGGAGAAGGCGAAGCTTGCCAATGAATGGCAGCGGCTTGATGGCATGCTGAATGAGATGCTGTATATGAAGCGCCTGCCGAACATCCGGAATGACCTCTATTTCGAAAGCGTTGAAATTGAACCGCTTGTAAGGCGGAGCATCCAGAAGGTCAGACGCCTGTGCATGGAGAAGGGGGTCGGCTTTGATATCGACCTGGCAGTACAAGAAGTGGAGACGGATGTCAAATGGCTCACGTTCATCCTTGACCAGATCATTACAAACAGTGTCAAATATACGGATGATGATGATGTGCGCATCAGCAGCGCCATGGAAGATGGGCGGCTTGTCCTCACTGTCACCGACCATGGCAGGGGAATTCGGAGTGAGGACCTCCCCCGGATATTCGAAGCAGGCTTTACATCGACCAGCGATCATGAGGATGCACAGGCAACCGGCATGGGGCTGTACCTTGCACAGGAAGCTGCAGCGGCCATGAATATGAAAATTGAAGTGGATTCCGAATATGGGGAAGGCACACGGGTCGTAATCATTTTTCCGGGGCAGAATACTTTCCATAGAGTGAAGACCATGTGACGAAAATGTCACATGGTCTTCTGTTTCTGTCATGTAAATCGAACGATTGTCCGACAGGATACATATAGAATATAAGTATGATAAAAAACAGATGGAGGCGTCATTATGATACTGGAAGCAAAGGACATCAAAAAGTCCTATGGCAACAGATTCAACCGGACAGAAGTACTGAAAGGGATTGATATGAATATCGAAAAGGGTGAATTCGTATCCATCATGGGGGCATCAGGGTCCGGGAAGACAACCCTGCTCAATGTACTGAGCTCAATCGATCGTGTGAGCAGCGGCCATATACAGATTGAAGGCGCGGATATTACCCAAATGAAGGACAAGCAGCTTGCGCACTTCAGAAAGAATGATCTCGGGTTCATCTTCCAGGAATACAACCTGCTTGATACACTGACTGTGAAGGAGAATATCCTGCTTCCGCTGTCCATTCGGAATATGAAGAAGGATGAGGTGGACCGTCAGTTCGAACGGGTGGCCGGGGAACTCGGCATCCATGAACTGAGTGGAAAGTATCCGAATGAAATATCCGGCGGCCAGCAGCAGCGTACCAGCGCCGCCCGGGCATTCATACATCAGCCGAAAATCATTTTTGCCGATGAGCCGACAGGGGCATTGGACTCGAAGTCGGCTAGCAATCTTCTTAAGAAACTCCAGCAGATGAATGTGGCAAGCCGGTCCACCATCATGATGGTGACACACGACGCGACTGCTGCAAGCTACTCGGGCAGGGTGATCTTCCTGAAGGATGGACTGGTATATTCGACGCTGCGTCGGGGCGGGCGTCCCCAGGAGGAATTCTATAAGGAAATCATGAATACACAGAGCGTGCTGGGCGGTGTCGGCGTTGAATCTTAACCGCATCATCCTGAAGAATTTCTTCAGGAACATCAAAAACTATGGATTGTATATCTTCGCGCTCATTTTCAGCGTTTCCCTGTACTTTTCTTTCGTCCTTATGTCGAAGGACGAGAGTGCCGCCGAGGAATTGTCTTCAGGCACGATGATGTCTACCGGCTTTATAGTCGGTTCAGTCCTGTTGATCGTCATCATCGTCACGTTCGTAATGTTCGCAAATACGATTTTCCTGAAGCGGAGGAACCAAGAACTGGCGCTCTTCCAGCTCATCGGACTCAACCGGGGCAGAGTGTTCAGGATACTGGTGCTGGAGAATGCCATCATCTACTTCGGCAGCCTGATGGTGGGCATCCTTTTCGGGTTCCTGCTGTCGAGGATGCTGATGATGATCCTGCTCAGGATCATGCAGGTCGAACTTTCCGTCGGACTCAACTTTTCAATGGCGGCAGTGGGCAAGACGGCGCTGCTGTTCATCGGCATATTCATTCTGCTGATGATCCAGAATTTCATTTTCCTGAAGCGGACAAGACTGCTGCAGATGATGACGATGAACCGTACAAGCGAATCGGATACAAGGCGTCTCGGTGCAGGTACAGTGCTGATGGGCATCCTTGGCCTCGTTATGGTTGCAGTCGGCTATTATTTCTCTACACAGCTGATGGAAAATATCACGCTCATCTTTCTGCTTGTATTCGGTGTACTGGGGCTGACGATCATCGGGACATATATCACTTTCAAGTTTTCAGTTGCCTTCGTGCTGAACATGATCAGAAAATCGAAGAAGGGACACGTGAATGTGACGGATGTCCTCTCCCTGACGAGAATCATGTTCAAGATGAAGTCCAATGCATTCCTGCTGACACTGATCGTCGTCATCAGTGCCCTCAGCATCGGCCTCATGTCGCTGTCCTATATCACCTACTACTCTACAGAGAAGATGGTCGAAAACACGATGCCGCATGATTACGTGTTCCATGAAGAGGAAGCGCTGGAATTCTATGAAGACCTCCTCGATGAGGAAGGAGTGGATTACGAAAGCATCCAAATGCCGGCGGTCGACTACGAGGCAAAGACGGAAGGTGCAATCAGCGCTGATCTCGAGGCACTGGATTTTAACGGTTCGACTCTGTATGTGAATGTTGTGAGTGAGGCGCATTTTGGTTCAGTCGCACTCGGTCCCAATGAAACCATCATCACCGGCACGCCGAGTGTCATGCAGACCTTCATAAACTATACATTGCATGCACCCATGACATTCGTCTCGGGTGACTACGAACGCTCCCTTGAACTCGTTGACATACAGGAGGCGGCGGTTCTCCCGAGCATGGTTTCCTACGGTTCACCTACAGCCATTGTCGATGAAACGGTTTATCAGGAGCTCTCCGAGCATCAGTCCGAAGAGGTGCAGGAGCAGGGCGTCAAGATGTTGCATGCCATCGATATCACTGAAGGCGACAGCATGGATATATTGAACATGATGGATCATGAGGAAAACCCGCTCTTCGAATCGAAAATACAGCAGCAAACGGGTCAGCTCCAGGCTTCTGGCATGACAATGTTCGTCATTGCTTTTGTCGGCTTCGCCTTTCTCGTGACATCAGGATGCATCCTCTATTTCAAGCAGGTCGGCGAAAGCGAGGATGAAAAGGGGAGCTACAATGTACTCAGGAAACTCGGCTTTTCGGAACGTGAAATCATCAGGGGGCTATCGTTCAAAATGATCATCACCTTCGGGGTGCCACTGCTGATCGGCCTGCTGCATGCCTATTTCGCAGTGAACGCCGGATGGTTCCTTTTTGGCACTGAAATGTGGACGCCGATGCTGATTGTGATGGGTGTATATGCACTTTTCTATTCCCTTTTTGCACTGCTGTCACTGGTCCACTACAAGAAAGTCGTGAGGGAAAGTCTGACCTAGATACTGCTGAAGGTGTGGCCATTCTGCATTCATATGACGGATGGTCATTTTTATTTTTCAGGAGTCTGTTTAGACACTATGGGGTGAATCATCATCATCGTTTCTTCAGAAATGTGTCTGAAAATCCATTGTGATGTGTAGTGAAGGGAAGACAGTCTACTAGAGTCAATTGTGAAAGATTCTGGAAGATTGTCTTCTTTTGGTTGCCTTTAAACGGGTTTGGCACTATAGTGTAGAATAACATCAAATGAGGATAAACTTCGTGTCTAAACATCCGATTTAAGGGAAGAGAAATACCAGGTAACATATGCGAAGGTAGGGGAAGAATATGAAACAGAAAACCCTCACAGGAATTGTGATGGCTCTTGGACTCATGTTAATGTTTACTGGATTTGCGTCCCAGCAGGCATCTGCTGCCAGCCCGAGTCTACAGAATATGGTCGAAGTCAGGGACAATGACGGAAGCTATGATGCAAATGAAGCCCAGGCGATGATCAACCGGCTCGCAAGGGTCGATGAACGGATCCTGGCACATACGAACCGCGCAGGCGTCAGAATCATACTTATGGATCAGCCGCTCACGGAGCTGCCGGAATTCGAATATCTATCGGGTGTGACACCGAGAGGCTGGGAAGGCACAGGACGCACCTGGGATGATGTCCCGGGCGCCGGCGGTTATACGACTGCCGCACGGATCGGATACAGCAATCCCGGGAACTCACACTCGACAATCAATCTCGAGCTCCACGAATACGGCCATGCCGTGGACAGCTATGCAGCAGGATTCACAGTAAGTGAGTCGCAGGCATTCAGGGATATCATGGCGCAGGAGAAGGACAACCTTTTCCGTGACCATCAGGTGCCGGGCTACTTCAATACTCCGGGTGAATATTTCGCAGAAACATTTGCGATGTATTATCTGGGCGGCAATGCAGGCGCCCGTCTGGCCGAGCGTGCTCCACAGACTTATCAATTCATGGAGACGTTCCACAACAGGCTGGTGACCGTTCAGGGTGTCACAGGCAATACTGTGGAAATTTCATGGGATGCACTTGAAGGTGCAGCATACTATGAAATATACCGTGATGATCAGCTGATCGATACGACGCAGGCAGCGAACTACCAGGACAGAGGACTCGATACTTCAACGACATACAAATATCATGTCCGGGCAATGGACCAGAATGACAGGCCATTGCTGAATTCCTATTTCAGGACCGCCACGACGACGAATGTAAGCGATGCGCCTGAAGTGGATACGTCAGGACTGGAACAGACGGTCAATGAGGCAGAACAGGTGCCGGTCGCCTCCAGGACGCCAGAACTGCAATCTGCACTTGAGAATGCCAATGCACTGCTGAATGACAATCAGGCTACGCAGGACCAGCTGGATGAAGCGCGTTCGGCGCTGTCTACAGCTTTGCAGAATAATGAAGAACCGGAAGTTGCAGAAGAAAGTACTGAAGAGGCAACGGAAGAAGAGAGCACAGAACCTTCATCAGAAGCAACCTCCGAACAAAGTTCTGAGGAAGCAACGGGAGAAGAGAGCACAGAACCTTCCGCTGAGGAAAGCACAGAAGAGCTGACTGGCGAACCAAGCCAGGAAGAAAGCGCCGAGCCTTCATCAGAAGCAGTCTCAGAGCAGAGTGCTGAGGAAGCAACGGGAGAAGAGAGTACAGAACCTTCCACTGAGGAAAGCACAGAAGAACTGACTGGCGAACCAAGCCAGGAAGAAAGCGCCGAGCCTTCATCAGAAGCAACCTCAGAGCAGAGTACTGAGGAAGTAACGGGAGAAGAGAGTACAGAACCTTCCGCTGAGGAAAGTACAGAAGAATTGACTGGCGAACCAAGCCAGGAAGAAAGTGCCGAACCTTCATCCGAGGCAACTTCAGAGCAGAGTGCTGAAGAAGAAACGACAGAATCGAATGCTGAATCCTCCAATGAGGAAAGTGAAGATACTGAAGAAGCAACAGAAGAAGAGACGGAAGACAGCGAAGCATCCACTGAGGAGACAGCAGAGGATGAGACCAGTGAAGAAGCGGTCGATACTGCACAGGAGAGCGAGCAGACTGAATCAGGCGGTTCGAATATCGGGCTGATCATCGGGGCAGTCGTCCTCTTCCTGCTCGGCATCATTGCAGCAATCGTGCTCTTCCTAAGAAGAAGCTAGTTTTGAATATTGAAGTCAGGCATCTGCCTGGCTTCTTTTTGATGCCATAATAATCTATGATGGAAAGAGGCTGAAAATACGAAAGGAAGGTGAAGATGATGCAACTTGTGATGATTGTACTCCCGGTTTTTCTTATATTCGCTACAGGATATATAGCCCAGAAACTGCTTCACATGGATATAAAATCAATCTCCGCATTATCGTTATACATACTGCTGCCGCTGCTGACCTTCGATACATTCTACAGCAACGCAATCACGGTCGACTATCTGTATCTGTTCATATTCTCCCTGGTCATTACAGCCATTCTTGCTGGAGTGACCGTAGCCATAGGTCTTTTCATGAGGTCGGGGAAGGAGGACATTTCGGCGATGCTGCTCGGTACCCTGTTTCCGAACAGCGGCAACTATGGTTCCCCCGTCGTGCTGTTTGCAATCGGGGCGACTGCATTCGACTACGCCATAGTCCTGATGGTGCTGCACGGTTTCATCATCAGTACGGTCGGCATATTCATCGCCTCCTTCGGCAATGGGGCAACGATATCTGCCAAGGAAGCACTCGCAAGCATCTTCAGGATTCCGGTCATATATGGCGCACTGGCGGGTGTCCTACTGCAGCTTGGCAACATTACAATCGATGACAAGCTGATGGAGATCATACAGATGACAGGCAATGCGGCGATTCCAGTCGTCATGCTGATCCTCGGAATGCAGCTTGCACAGATTACGAAAGAGAAGTTTGAAGTGAAGGATATTACAACTGTCGTTGTCGTCCGTATGCTCATTTCACCCATAGTGGCAGCAATCCTCGTCCTCTTCATGCCGGTGGATGAGACGATGAAACTGGTATTCATCATACTGAACGCCATGCCTGTTGCCGCCAACTCGACCATGCTTGCAGTGCAGTTCAATGTAAAGCCCAACCTCGTTTCCTTCTCTACATTGGTGACCACATTGATCAGCCTGATTACAATACCCATATGCCTCATCCTGCTCGGCATTTAAAAATCAAAGGGATAAATTTCTGAATTTTTACTTGACTCTTTGCCACCAGCTTCTAAAACGTAGGCAATGTATACTGTCTAAACTTCAGAATATCCACGGAGGTGAAAACAATTTGATGACCAAAACGAATATCGCTTATCAAATTATAAATCACCTTCGCAAAGGCATCGTATCGGGAAATGCAAAAAGGGAGGCCCTGATGGAAAACGCTTGTCCCACGAACTTGGATTCAGCCGCAGACCGGTCAGGGATGCACTTGGGGAGGTTTATGCCGGAAATTTTCTAAAGGAGCATTCTAAGGGACCCAAAAGGCTGAAGAGAATGGTCTCGTGGTCATTTCAAATGGCATCCAAAGCTTGAAGGAGCAACTTGAATTGGCAGGTATCGTATATGAGGCAACCTCGGGCACACAATACACCGATACTTAAAGAGGTGGTCAAGGATGACATCGTGTCCGCGGAATTTGAAGGGAAGGGGGCTCGCTCCTGACGTATACAGGAAATACGGCGACATAACAGCTTGTGGCAGTGATGAACAGGATGGACATCTCACACAACCTCGACCTGTACAAGTCGATGGATGCGAAAAAGAACCTGATGAAGGTGATGATGGAAGGACCTGTACAGATCGACCGTCTGTCATTGACGCTGGGCTACCCAGGCGTCTACTCCAGCTTCCTGCTGTTTGTTGAACTTTCAGGAAAAGGATATGGTGTCGATGCAAGGGGCATTCACAACAGAGAAGCAGAACGCATGATCAGGTGAAGATATGGGATATAGAAAACAGGCGATCGAGTTCATCTCGATCGCCTGTTTTTACGCGTGGGTGTTTATTTCTAGTGGTCGATGCAGTGCTTTACTACAGCCTCCAGCAATTTCGGTGTAATTTCAAAAGCACTCTTCTTGTGGAGCCGTTCGGTGAGCTTGTGCGGATCCTTGCCGAACGGGCCGATGTTGATGAGCGGTGCCTGGAGCTTCTGCATGGACTCGAATGGGATCGAGTATGTCCTGCCCCATACAGGCGTGTTGTCCTGATACGTTTCCCAACCGTCATCATGCTTGTCATAAGTGACGTAGCTGAGGTCCGAGATGCCGTTGAAATAATGGATCTCCTTTGGTTCGATGCCATAATCCTTGCCGAGGAAATCATTTGTCAGTGCCGAAATGCTTCTGACGAGGGAATCTTCTGAAGCATTGACTGCAGGATAGTATGGCGGCGCAAAGAGTGTGACGACGAGCGGTACAAGCTCTTTGCAGTAGGTGATCATGCGGTTCGCGATGTGCGTAGACTTTTCACGGTCATCCAGGTCGTCCCGGCCGATGTAGTCGGAAATGATGTCATCGACCTTTTCCTGGCCGAACTTTTTGACGAGGTATGCATGCAGATCCTGATAGGACATCGTGCGGATCCTGCCGACCGGCGGTATGTTTTCCCGCTGGCAGATTTCTTCATACTGCTTCTGGCACTGGTTCATCGTCTGCTCAACCAGGTAATGGTATTTGCTGAAGATATCTTCGGCATTCTGCTGCATCGTGAATACGTTGTATAGCACAGCAACGTGGTTTGATGTCTGGGCGGAATAGTCTTCCTTCATATCGTAATATTTCAGTGAAACCGGCAGTGGCGTCTTCTCACCGTATTCCTCCTCAGAGAAAATGTCCGTGAATTCCATCTGCTGGTTCAGGAATGACGCCATATAGTGGGCGTTGAGGCCCCGTAACGGTTCACCCACATGTGTTTCCACACCATAGAAGAGGGCCGAGGGCATGATTTTTCCAATGGATCCAGAATAGAAGTAGTAGTTCGGGTCGTCAGGATACTGGGTGAAGCTCGGTTCACTGTTGAGGAACAGCGAGTAGTCCAGTCCATGTTCATCTGAGATGGACTCCAACTGGTCCACAGCGGCACGCATGCCGGCGGAGTCCACTTCCTCATCGGGTACGGTCATGAGCAGGAGGTTGATCGGCCAGTCCTCTGCAGCAGCCTTCTCGATCAGATGCATATGCAGGGCGATGCCCATCTTCATGTCCATCGTGCCGCGGCCGTATAAGTATTCACCAGAGAGGGCGTCCTTTCTATTATCCGGTGAAAAGTCATCCGCAATTTCCTTGAAGCGGTTGCCGAGTTCACGCGGCGTGAACGCAAGGTGGCTCTTGGAGCCGAACTCCTTTGTATGTACAGTATCGAAATGACTCATCAGAACAATTGTCTTTTTGGCGTCATCATGCCTGCAGAGGGCAGTGAGTGCATTCCGCTCCCTGCCGGCATCGTGCAATGCGATATGGTCTGGGTGCGCCTTATAGTAGTCGAGTTTCGACAGTTCATCTTTCAGCTTGAAGGGAAAGTGCAGTTCCCCTTCGGTACCTGTACGGCTGTCCCATGATACCAGCTGGCATATTAGATCTTCGAGCTGCTGCTGTGTGTTCCAGAACATCGATGGTCCTCCCTTATTGATTAGGATCTCTATCTATACTTGACTTTTCCGGTGTTTCTCAAGGAAATGCTCCATGCGGCGCATCCCCTCTTCCAGGTTCTCCATGGAACTGGCGTACGAAATTCTTATATGGTTTCTGCCTTCTTTGGAAAATGTAGACCCGGGTACAACGGCGACATGCTCTTCCGACAACAGTCTTTCAGCAAATGTGAGGTCATCGAGTCCAGTCCTCTCTACACTTGGGAAGATATAGAAAGCACCGGTGGGTGTCTCGCATTCCAATCCCATATCGTTCAACTTCTTATGAATGAAGTCCCTGCGTTTGATATATCTCTCGTTCATTTCTCCCGGAAAGCTTCTCGTGTTGTCGAGGGCTTCGATTGCAGCATGCTGGCTGGGGAGGGAAGCGCAGATGGAGTTGTTCAGATGGACTCTGAGCACATACTTCATGAAGTCCGCCGGCCCAAGCACAAAACCGAGACGCCAGCCCGTCATGGCATGGGATTTCGACAGGCCATGAATAATGAACAGTCGGTCACGCAGAGCATCGAAGGCACCAAAGGAGACATGTTTTCCAGCAAAAGTGTTTTCACTGTATATTTCATCGGATATGACGAATATGCTCTCCTCTGCAAGCATGGTTGTGATCTCCCCCGTTTCCTCATGTGAAAGGGAGACGCCTGTCGGGTTTGATGGATGATTGAATATTATCGCCTTCGTGCGTTCTGTAATCAGTTTTTTGATTTCAGGTGCCTCAGGCTTGAAATTCGTACCGGAAATGTCCAGGTGGACAGGTACACCACCATTCAATCTGATCAATGCCTCATAGCCGGAATATGAGGGGGAGGGGAGTATGACTTCGTCCCCACGCTCGAGGATCGTCCTCAGCACAGAATCCAGTGCTTCACTGGCTCCGTTGGTAACAATAATTTCATCTTCAGGTGCATATTTGAAGCCGTATGTTTCCATGAAAAAGTTTGAAACGCTGCGTCTCAGCTGTGGCAGTCCTGCATTATGGGAATATCCTGTTCTATTTTCACGTATGGCAGCCATGCCGGCTTCCTTGATGTTTTCTGGTGTCGGAAAATCCGGCTGTCCGATGGTGAGATTCACCCCATCTTCATATTCAGCAACCCTGTTGGCGAATACCCGTATGCCGGGCACTTCGAGTTTCTCTGCTATTGTGTTCATCTTCAGCATGCAAGCCCTCCTTTATTGTTCAACTGCATATAGCGCTAATTATAGTTTTATAAGGGTATGAACGCAACCTCTGCATATATATGAATATAATTTATAATAATACAATAATATTAATAAATATTGACACCTTATAACTATTGGTTTAATATTTTGTATACATTATGCAAAAAAACGCATTTTAATGAGGAGAGGGAAATGATGAAGAAATTTTCAGGTTTAGTTGCTGCAGTAGGCATGTCGTTCGTATTGACTGCATGTGGAGGATCGGGTGAGGAAGGTGAGTCGTCAGGGGAGTCATCCGGCAGTGCGGAGAACACTGAGACGGTGACGCTGCAGTTGGGTCATGCGTTGTCACCGGGAACACCTGCTGCCGACAAGATTGATGAAATGGCGGAGACGGTGGCAGAAGAGACGGAAGGGCGCGTGGAATTCGATATCTACCCGGACAGCCAGCTGGGATCCGAAACGGAAATGCTTGAACAGATCCAAGTGGGTTCCATGCAGGCAGGAGCCATCATGATCGGTTCCATGCAGACGCTTGATATGAAGATGGCCATCGAAGATCTTCCATATATGTGGAAGGACGTCGAGCATGCACGTGAAGCATATAAGGGTGAATTCGGTGAACAGCTCGCAGATATCATCTCCGAACAGGGGCTGACCCAGATCGGATACCTTGAGTGGGGGCCGAGGCATGTCACCAATAATGAAAAGCCGATTGTCGAGCCGGAAGACCTTGAAGGTGTGAATATCCGTGTAGCGGAAACGGCACTCAGGGTTGATGCATTCGAACAGGTGGGCGCATTGCCGACGGTCATGGCTTTCAGTGAAGTATACGGTGCCCTTCAGCAGGGTGCACTGGATGCACAGGAGAATCCGCTGTCAGTCATCAATGCAGCAAAATTCTATGAAGTCCAGGATTATCTCTCATTGACGGGCCACTTCTACAACACTGTAATGATGGTGGTCGAAACGGATACTTGGGATCAGATTTCAGAAGAGGACCAGCAGCTCATAAAGGATGAAGCGTCCAGCATTTCAGAAGAGGTTGCCGAAATGAATGACACGAAAGAAGAGGAATACCTCACTGAACTCGAAGAGAACGGCATGCAGATCAATGATGATGTAAATACCGAAGCATTCAGGGAAGCGATGCTCCCTGTTTATGACCAATGGGAAGAGGAAGTCTTCGGCGAAGAACTTATGAATGTATACAGAGAAGCATCCGGATGGGAAGAATAGGAATCCATCCGACAAAGGGGCGTAAATGAAATGGGACTTACAAGAATTCTTGTCAAAGTACTGACATGGATGTGCATCATTACAATCACATTACTTACATTCATCGTCCTGCTCCAGGTCATCACCAGGTTCTTCGACTATTCGATGCCGGGCACAGAGGAGTTGTCCAGACTGTTCATCGTCTGGCTGACCTTCCTCGGCAGCAGTCTGGCCATCTATGAGAAGATGCACCTGGCGGTGAACTATTTCGTCAATAAGTTCAAGAAAAGGCAGCGCAAGGTGCTTTACATCCTGGTCAACGTTCTGATCATCATATTCTATGCGGTGCTGACATACTACGGATTCATGCTGTCGATGAGTGCGATGTCGCAGACGACCTCGACATTGCAGATGCCGGTTGGCATTTCCTATCTGGCGATTCCGGTAAGCGGACTCTTTTCAATCTATTTCATCGCAATCAACCTGACGGGCTCTGCGACTGAAGAGGAAGGGGGGACGGCATCATGATGATCGTACTCATACTGCTCATATTCTTTGCGCTCCTCTTCATCGGCATGCCCATCGCCTATGTCATCGGACTGGTATCGATTGCCATGCTGCTGTTTGGCGGCGTGTCCCTTGAAATCGTCATCCAGAGGATGTTTGCAGGCGTCGACAGCTTCTCCTATCTTGCCCTGCCGCTGTTCATATTGGCAGGCAACATCATGGGCAAAGGTGGATTGACCAGGCGGCTGATGGCACTATCCAGTGCAATCGTCGGGCGGTTCACAGGCGGCACGGCAATCACCACTGTCGTGACGACGGCACTGTTCGGTGCGGTGTCCGGTTCGACGGTCGCTACGACCTATGCGGTCGGTTCGGTGCTTGTGCCACGTCTTCAGGAAGAGAAATACAGCAATTCATTCATCGCAAGCATCATCGGCCCTGCAGGGGTGCTCGGACTCATCATCCCGCCAAGCATTACGATGGTCATACTTGGCATTACGGCGAACATTTCAATCGGGGACCTGTTCATAGCGGGGGTCATCCCTGGTATATTGCTGACGGTGGCCCTGTCGGTATATGTTGCCGTCATCGCGAGGAAGAAGGGTTATGGTGAGATTTCGGTCGAGACGCCGAAGGGCAAGGCGTTCTGGAAGATTGCGTGGCAGGCATTCTTTCCGCTGCTTACGCCGATATTCATCCTCGGGAGCATATTCAGCGGCTTCGCCACAGCGACGGAAGCGGCCGTCATTGCGGTTGCCTATGGATTCATCCTTGCTCTTGTATACAGGGAGCTCAATTTCAGGACATATAGGGAAATCATGGTTTCCTCCGCCGTCACATCTGCGACGATCCTCATCATCATCTCGGCGGCCAATGCATTTACATATGTATTGACGGCGAACAGGATACCGGTCATGATTTCGAACTTCTTTCTGGAGTATGCTACTTCCCCATGGATGTTCCTGATCATCGTGTCGATCATTCTGCTGATTCTCGGGACTTTGACGGAAGTGACATCACTGATCGTCCTCCTGAGTCCGATATTCATGCCGATCGCCACCCAGTACGGCATCGATCCTGTGCACTTCGGGATGGTACTGATCATGAACTTTGCGCTTGCGAACATCACACCGCCTGTCGGCCTGTCACTGATTGCAGGGTGCAGCATCACGGACAGGAAGATGGGAATAGAAGAGACGCTGCCCTACATCCTTCATGTATTGGCCATCGTGGGAGTGATGGTGGCAATCATCATCTTCTTCCCGCCACTTTCAACATTCCTGCCCGGACTATTCAAGTAGAGGAGGGCAATCATGATATTGAAACCAAAAACTGCAGAACACTACACGGACCTGCACGGTGGAAGGGGCAACGTCACCATATCCAAGCATCTGGGTGCGCATGATGTGAACGGACTTGACCTTTTTGCGAAAGTGGTGGTCGAAAAGGGTGGCAGCATCGGCTATCACGAGCATCTGGAGGATTCGGAAGGCTACTATATCCTGAGTGGCCAAGCCGACTTCATCGATGCGGATGGTACACACAAATCTGTTGTTCCTGGCGACCTCTGCCTGATTACCAGGGGCCAATCCCATGGCATTGTCAACACGGGCGAAGGGGCTCTCGAATTCCTTGCGGTAGTATTCTAAGGAGACGAAAATAAGAACCGGCACACTGCCATGCTTCATGCAGTGTGCCGGTTTTCTTCATATTACATTGGATTATTGTGCCATGAATGACTTGATGAAGTCGCCATGTTCGATATTGTCTGTGAGACCCTGGAATTTTTCCTTTCCTGGACCATAGGCGTAGACATTGACGTCTTCTCCAGTATGTCCCCCTGTCGTCCAGCCGGTGAAGGTACGCTTGTCGACGGCCCCTTTGATGATGCCTTCGATTTCACCATAGCGGTCGGCTGTCGGAAGGAGCAGGGCTTCTTCCAGCGCACCGATTTCCTCTGATGTGAAAGCCCAGTCGATGTATGCATCCAGTGTACCTTCGATATCTTCAGTTTCGAGGATTTCTTCGGTGATGAATTCAGGTGTGCGGTGCATCTCATGAAGTGGTTCTGCATTCCAGTTGTATTCTCCATCCAGTCCGAGGGAGAAGCCACCTGTGTTATGGTCTGCCGTAGTGACGACGAGCGTTTCTCCATCCTGTTCGGCAAAGTCTATTGCTGCGGCGAATGCCGCTTCAAAGTCTTCCATTTCGCTCATGGCACCAGCTATGTCATTGGCGTGGCCGGCCCAGTCGATCTGGCTGCCTTCAACCATCAGGAAGAAACCTTCTTCATCCTGACTCAACGTATCAATCGCCGTCTGTGTCATGTTCTCAAGGGAAGGCGTCTCTTCTGTGCGATCCCATTTTTTAGGCAGGCCGCCTTCTGAGAACAGGCCGAGCAGCTGGTTGTTCTGTGACTGCTGCATTTCCTGGGCATTGCTGACGAAGTCATAGCCTTCATTCTGGAATTCTTCAATCAGATTGCGGTCTTCACGGTCGAAGTATTCGATGCCGCCGCCAAGCAGGACATCCACTTTCATCTGATCATTTATTCTTTCGTCAAAATAATCATCAGCGATCTCGGCATGATTGTGCCTGGATTCGTCATGGGCGCCGAAGCTTGCCGGTGTCGCATGTGTGATTTCACTTGTTGCGACGAGGCCTGTGGACTTGTCTGCCGCTTTGGCGACCTCGAGTGCAGTTTCAAGCTCATTCAGCTCGTGGTCGACCGCAATGGCATTGTTGTATGTTTTGGAGCCTGTAGCCATTGCTGTGGCAGAAGCGGCAGAATCTGTGATGTTTTCCTCTTCGTCATGTGGATGTGTCTTCTGCTGTCCCACAAGGTGATGGTCGAATTCGGTATCGGCCATGTCTTCGGAAAATCCGCCATTCTTATAGTATCTGTAGGCGGTGTTGTATGTAACACCCATTCCGTCACCAATCAGATATATTACATTCTTTGGAGTGTCCGAGTCCTGATCCGCACCTTGTGAACCGGAACCTCCGCCAGCAGCTGTAGCCGGGTTGGAACCGAAGACAGATGCCAGAACAAGTAAAGTGAGCATTGAAGCAATAAACCATTTTTTCATAAGTGAATATCTCCTCCTTTTCATGATGTTTTAATCATAGCAACTGGATATTAATTCCGGTTTAAGAATATTAATTATATGTAAACGGCAACTAAAGATTGAATTAACAATCCAAAAAAATTTTGGAAAGCTGTGTTATATTTAGTATAAAGTCAAGGAGGGGTTTCATGTCATCTGTTGAACAGCTGTACACTGCTTATGCTGCAAATGAACCGTTGGAATTGGGAGTGCTTGAGATCGAATCGAAGGAGGCCGCCTACGATGTACAGAGGGGTGTGCTGAAATTGAAGGAGGAGAATGGGGAAGTGCTCACAGGCTATAAGATCAGTCTGACTAGCCGGGAGACACAGGATCTTTTCCACAGCGATTCTCCGCTATACGGAGCGATGACAGACCGCACGGTTAAGAAGGAGATCAACCTTAACGATTACAATATTCCACTTCTTGAAATGGAACTGGTCTTTTTGGTCGATGAAGAAATATTGCCTGAAGATGATGAGGCAGCCATCATGCAGAAGTGCAGGGTGGCTCCAGGAGCCGAAGTGCCGGACGGCCGGTATAAGGATTGGTTCCCGAACACTTCATTGACGGAGATCATCGCCGACGGTGCAGTGAACGGCGCAGTGGTATATGGAGAGCCGTCACATTATGATTATAAAGCGATTGAAGATATCAAAGGCACGCTGTTCCATGAAGGGAAAGCAATCAAGGAGGGGCGATCAACGGAAGTTCTGGGCCATCCCGCCAGTGCAGTGAAATGGCTCGCCGGCACCCTTGCAGCCCAAGGGGAAAAATTGAACCCTGGGCTCTTCATCTCTTCGGGTACCTTCAACCTGCCTCTGCCGCTGAAGACAGGCACATACAGGGTGGAGTATGAAAATGTCGGAAGTGTCGATTTCAGAGTCGTACAGCAATAAATGGATCGTTGCATAAAAAAGAAGGATGTGAGTAGGTCTCACATCCTTCTTTTGCGTCCTATAGCCTTACGACCCAGCCGAACGGATCTTCCGCACGACCGTACTGGATATCCGTCAGGTTCTCATAGAGTTCTTGGGAGATCGGGCCGACCTGGTTGTCATTGACGATATGGTCGACACCATGGATATTGAGCTTGCCGACAGGGGAGATGACGACTGCTGTTCCTGCACCGAATACTTCCGTGATTCTGCCGCTGTGCAGATCATTGGCAAGATCATCGATGTGGATCTTCTCTTCCCTTACGGTATATCCTTTATACTTGGCAAGTTCGATGATTGATTTGCGTGTGATGCCAGGGAGGATGGAACCGTTAAGTTTAGGTGTGACGAGTTCCCCATCACGTACGAAGAAGATGTTCATGCTGCCGACTTCTTCAACATACTTCTGATCGACGCCATCGAGCCAGAGTACCTGTTCATATCCCAGTTCGTTAGCTTTCTTCTGCGCAAGCAGGCTGGCTGCATAGTTGCCGCTGACTTTGGCAGAACCGACGCCGCCGCGTACGGAACGGACGAAATCATCTTCCACGTAGATGCTGGTCGGATCGGCCTGTCCGCCGTAGTAGCTCGCTACAGGGGAAAGGATGATGCTGAACTGATACGTTTCAGATGGCCGGACCCCAAGGAATGGTTCATCCGCGAATACGAAAGGCCTCACATATAGTGATTGCCCCGGACCACCCGGTACCCAGTCACGCTCGACCTTCAGCAGTTCGTAGAGTGCATTCAGTGCGTTTTCCTCATTGATCTCCGGCATGGACAGGCGGGAGAGGGACTGGTTCATCCGTTTGAAGTTCTCGTCCGGTCTGAAGAGCAGTACCTCATCTCCATTCTTATATGCCTTCAGTCCTTCGAAGACAGACTGCCCATAGTGGATGGCCTGGCAGCTCGGCGAGATTTCAAGGTTCTGGTAGGGAACGATGGAAGGCTGTGACCAGCCGTGTTCCGGTGTATATCTGTTTGTGAACATATAGTCTGTAAAAACTGTTCCGAATTTTACTGTGGAAACATCCGGTTTTTCCTTCAATTGATTTGCCCGTTCTATCTGTAATGTCTGTGCCATAATAATTCCTCCTTAATTGTTAACCGATATGCGTGGGTTCAGCAACGCTTCTTGCTTTCTGTCTGTATACAGCTCTCGCATAGAGTGCTGTTGTTGCGATGACCGGAATCATCCCTAGAACGAGCGAAACTTCATAGCTCATGTTCAGTGTTTCCGGTGCGTAGAAGAAGTATGTTCCGACTACGCCAGTCATGAAAATTGCAGGAAGTCCTGCAACGAAGTGCAATTTCTCTTCCTTGATCAGGTAGGCTGCTGCTACCCATAGCATCGTTGCTGATACCATCTGGTTTGTGAATCCCAAGTACCTCCATAAGAAGGAATAGTCGATTGTAGCAAGCAGGAACGAAGGAATTGCGACGCAGGCCGTCATGATGAGAAGTTTTGGCCTGTTTGCGACTTTAACGAATTTTCCTGTTGCTTCTGTCAGGATCATTCTGGATGAACGGAGTGCTGTGTCACCGGTTGTGATCGGCAGTACGATGGCTCCCATGAATGCCAGGAATGCCCCGGCGGTGCCAAGGTACCCGATTGAGATGGAATCGATGACCCCGGCAGGGCCACCGTTCGCCAGTGCTGCTCCAAGGCCGTTTGTACCACCGAAGAAAGTCATTCCGGCAGTGGCCCAGATGAGGGCGATGATGCCTTCTGCAATCATGGCCCCGAAGAAGACTTTGCGGCCTTCGGATTCCTTCCTCACAGTACGTGCGATGATCGGGCTCTGAGTGGAGTGGAAGCCGGAAATGGCACCGCATGAGATGGTGACCATAAGCAGTGGCCATACAGGCAGTCCCTCAGGGTGTGCCGTGGATAAAGTAAGATTCGGTATCTGGGCTCCCGACAGGAGAAGTCCCCCAAATACCGCAACTGCCATGATGATGAGTATGGCACCGAAAATCGGGTATATCTTCCCGATGATCTTGTTGATCGGCAGCATTGCTGCAAGTAGAAAATACGCAAAAATAAGTACAAGTGCGACAAAGAATGGAATAGCTCCACCTGTTTTGATTGATATCAGTTCAGCTGGTCCAGCGGTGAAGGCTGCTGTAACCAGAATCATGAGTGCCAATGAAACTACATAGATGAAGAGCTTGACGCTCTTTCCCAGGTATTTCTCAACAAGTGCAGGAAACTGTGAGCCGTTGTTGCGGATGCTCAGCATTCCTGAAAAATAATCGTGTACTGCGCCAGCAAAGATACAGCCGACTACGATCCAAATGAGTGCGACGGGTCCATAAAGTGCACCCGCCACTGCGCCGAACACAGGGCCGAGCCCTGCGATGTTAAGTAACTGTACCAGCCAGCCTTTGATCGGGTGCATTGGAATATAGTCGACACCGTCGCCGCTTTTGTAAGCCGGCGTCTCGTTACTATCATCGATGACAAAAATCCTCTCAATAATCTTTCCATACACCATATAACCGAGTATGAGTAGTAGGATTGAGAAAGTGAGTGTCAACATATCGAATGCCTCCCTGCATTTAAAAATTGTATACATCTTATCAATTTTCGAGACATAAATCAATATGTTTTCTGATAATTTCGATTTCATTTTCATTACAAAATATTCATATAATGATAAATCACTGTAATCATTCGTTTTGTGCTATCATATACGAACATTAATAATGTAAAAGAGGTATATCCAAATGGGCATTTCAAGGAAAAAGGTGCATGAAGAGATTGCAGATTTGATCATGGAAGATATTAGGAAAGGCATATTGACCCCTGGTGACAAGCTCCCCTCGATCAGCAGTATGGCCGAATCCCATCAAGTATCTTCGGCTTCGGTCCGGGAAGCACTGAATACGCTCAGGGTAATGGATGTCATTGAAGTAAAACACGGACAGGGGTCCTATGTAAAGGAAAGGATGCCGCTCGGCTTTGAATATGAATTCGAAATCATCACGAGAAAGGATATCGAAAACCTCCTGGGCCTCAGAAAAATCATTGAAGTGGGATGTGCTGAACTGGCATGTACCCATGCAGATGAAGATGATCTGGTGAAGCTTCATGGGGCTCTGGAGAAGATGCAGACGGCAGTCATGAACAATGAGCTCGGGGAACAGGCGGATTATGAATTCCATATTTCAATCGCAGAGTCCACAGGCAACCAGATGCTTGTGGACCTGCTGGATGATGTTTCGGAAAAAATGCTGGAGACGATGAAGGAGACAAGAAGGATCTGGCTTTATGAAGAGAAGAAATCCATCAGAAGAATTCATGAGGAACATAAGGCAATATACGAAGCAATCAGAAAGAAAGATATTGAAGGAGCAAAGGAAGCCATGCTCACACATCTCAATGGTGTGGAGTCGGTATTATTGGAACATCATAAGTAGGGGAGGCCGTAAGGTCTCTTTTTTTTTTTTTGAAAAAAGTTTGACATTTGGAAATCGTTTTCATAGAATTAGCAAATAGACACATGGTCATCTGATGACTAGATGATTATAATCGAACATGGGAGATGGGGTTATTTATGCTGATTCTGTTAAGCCTTTTACCGATATTATCTATTTTCTTCTTTCTCGTCGTTTTGAGATGGTCCGCCAAAAAGGGGATGCTCTACAGCTTCATCATTACCGTGCTCATCGCTTACTTCGGGTGGCAGATGGGAGTGGTCAGCATTTCAGCCGCAGCATTGAAAGGGGTCATGACTGCGCTTGAAGTCGGTGTCATCGTATTTGGTGCGGTACTGCTGCTGAATGTGTTGAAGGAAAGTGGTGCCGTAGACACCATCCGCTCCTCATTCACGAGCATTTCACCGGACAGGAGGGTGCAGGCGATCATTGTAGCCTGGCTCTTCGGAACTTTTCTTGAAGGGGCTGCAGGATGGGGCGCACCGGCGACGATCGTCGGACCGCTTCTGATTGCCCTCGGCTTTCCCGCACTTGCTGCGGTAATGATTGCACTGATGCTCCAATCCACTCCGGTTTCATACGGTGCGGTGGGTACACCGATACTTGTCGGGGTGAATACAAGCCTTGAGAACCAGCCGGTGGTGAACAGCTACCTGGGAGGAACGGGTCAGGAAATGTCGCGCTTCATCTTTGATGTGGGCGGCCAGGTCTCGATATTCCATGCCCTCGTCGGATTATTCATTCCACTGCTCATGTCGGCCATGCTGACAAAATTCTTCGGCAGGAACAGAAGCTTCAGGGAAGGTTTCGCCGTATGGCCGTTTGCCATCTTCGCAGGTCTGGCCTTCGTCATTCCGTTTACACTTGTAGCCAATTTCCTGGGACCTGAGTTCCCGTCGCTGCTCGGTGGACTCGTCGGCATGGCGATCGTCATCCCTCTGGCGAAGAAAGGCTTCCTCATGCCGAAGCAGACATTCGACTTCGAGCCTCGGGAAACATGGCAGAAATCCTGGTTCAGTGATATTTCTGCAGAAGTAGGGCCTTCAAAGGAAATTTCAATGATTAAAGCCTGGCTGCCTTATGTTCTGGTCGCAATCCTGCTCGTCGTCACACGTGTGGAGGCATTGGGGCTGAAGTCGCTCGTTTCAGGGTGGGTGGTCGCCTTTGAAGATATTTTTGGAACCGGAATCAATCATAGCTTCACCCCGTTCATGATTCCCGGGGTAGTCTTCATCGTAGTGGCGGTATTTACAGGTTGGCTGCACAAGGTCGATGGAAAGGGGATGGCGAATGCGTTCAGGCTGTCAGGCAGGACGATACTTGCTGCGATGGCTGCATTGATCGTTTCCGTGCCCCTTGTACAGGTATTCATCAATTCGGGCATCAATGATGCAGGGCTCGATTCGATGCCGCTCGTGCTCGCTCAGGGCGCTGCAAACCTGTTCGGTGACAGCTGGCCGTTGATTTCTCCGGCAATCGGGGCAATGGGCGCCTTTGCCGCCGGCAGCAACACGGTCAGCAACATGATGTTCGGTCTCTTCCAGTTCGGAGTGGCCGATGAGATTGGTGCAAACCCGCTTTATATCGTTGCACTACAAGCGGTTGGAGGTGCGGCTGGGAACATGATATGTGTGCATAATGTCGTGGCAGCCAGTGCAGCTGCCGGCCTTATCGGCAAAGAGGGTACACTGATTTCCCGTCTTCTCATCCCGACAATATTCTATCTTGTGCTTGCCGGGGCTATCGGGTATGTATGGGTGAACGGTCTTGGACTGAATATAGGGCTCTTCCTCATCATCGCCATATTGATAACCATATTCACGATGATTTTACGTGCCCAGAAGCGGACAGAGACGAATTAGAAGAAAATCATCATTAAAATAAATCAATTAAATTGGAAAGGTGGCTGTAAAATGGATAACACAGAGCCGAAAAGAATCATTTTGATCGGTGCGGGTATTTTGAGCAGTACTTTTGGTTCATTTTTAAAGAATATAGAGCCGGATTGGAATATCAAGCTGTTTGAAAGGTTGGATCAACCGGCAATAGAAAGCTCGAACGAAAGGAATAATGCAGGGACAGGTCATGCTGCGTTATGTGAACTGAATTATACAGTTGAACAGGAAGACGGATCGATAGACATTGAAAAGGCAAAGGAAATAAATGAGCAATTTGAAGTTTCCAAGCAATTCTGGTCCTACCTGGTCAAAAATGAAGAGATACAGAATCCAGAGGAATTCATCCGTCCGTTACCGCACATCAGTTTTGTACAGGGTGCGGATAATGTGAATTTCCTGAGGAAAAGATACGAGGCTTTATCCCCATTACCGATGTTTGAAGGCATGGAGTATACAGAAGACCTCAATGAAATGGAAAAATGGATTCCACTGATGACCAAAGGGCGTACATCAGAAGAGCCTGTTGCTGCGAGTAAGATGGACACGGGAACGGATGTCAATTTCGGGGAACTCACACGAAAGATGATGAAAAGCATCAGTGAACATGACAATGCAGAAGTGCATTACAATCATGAGGTGCTCGATTTCGAAAGGAGAAGAGATGGTAAATGGGGCGTCAAGGTCCGTAATCTTGAAACGGATAAAGTTGAATACCATGTAGCAGATTATCTCTTCATTGGTGCTGGAGGCAATGCCATACCGATGCTGCAGAAGACAAAAATCCCTGAGAGCAGAAACCTCGGTGGCTTCCCGATAAGCGGTGCATTTCTGGTGTGTACGAACCCGGAAATAGTAAAGCAGCACGGAGCCAAAGTTTATGGGAAGGAGCCGCCAAATACACCTCCGATGACCGTGCCGCATTTGGATCGGCGGTATATCCAAGGTGATCAGAGTCTATTGTTCGGTCCCTTTGCGGCCATAGGGCCTAAATTCCTGAAGAATGGGTCTAATCTGGACCTTTTCAGATCCATTAATCCGAGCAACCTACTGACCATGCTGTCTGCAGGCATTAAGAACGTTCCGCTCGTAAAGTATTCCATTCAGCAGGTCATGATGGACAAGGCGGACCGGATGAAGGAACTGAGGAAGTTCGTGCCTGAAGCAAAAGACGAGGATTGGGATCTGATCATAGCCGGAAAACGTGTGCAGGTGATCAAAGATACTGAAGAGTATGGGAAAGGGTTCATCCAATTTGGAACAGAAGTGGTCCATTCGGAAGACAATTCCGTCATGGCCATGCTGGGGGAATCCCCAGGCGCTTCTACATCCGTATCCGTTGCGCTCGAGGTTTTTGAAAGGAATTTCCCACAATATATGGATAAATGGGAGCCGAAGATTAAGGAAATGATTCCTTCATACGGCCACTCGCTGATAGAAGACAGCGGCCTATTGAAGGAAATAAGGGAGCAGACTGCCCAGGGCCTTGATTTGGAATAGAAGTGAAACTGCCCGTTGGTATACCTGTGCTGATTTTAACAACCTATATAATGGTAGAAGATGAATAAAAAGGCTTTGCTTTGGCAAAGCCTTTTTATATATACTTGAGCTCAGAACAGACGATATTGCGATGCTGCATTTCTTTATATCGCAAAATGCCTTATGGAGGATCGATGAGATGGCGGAAAAATATAAGGATACCAATGGTGTAAGGTGGGGACAGGCAGCCGTATTCGCTGCAGCCGTGCTGCTGTTCATAGCGGTGCTCATATTTCTGCCCGACACAGTTTCGTGGCCTGCCAGGAGTACGATCGCCATCATGGTGTTCGGTCTTGTGCTATGGGCATTTGCCCCCATCCCCATCGAACTGACCTCAATCGTCATAATCGTCCTGCTCATCGTGATGAAGCCGGTCGAGATGGATGTAATCCTGAGCGGCTTCGCATCTCCGGCCGTCTTCCTCATCATCGGCGGCATGATGATGGCAGTCGGGGTCAACCAGACGCTGCTTGTAAAGCGGATGACCTATTTTCTGCTCTCACTCATGGGAAAGTCGGCCAAGGGCATCTATGTCGGCTTCTTCATCCTGATGCAGGTGCAGGCCTTCTTCATTCCCGCCACGGCTGTCCGGGCTTCGCTGATGCTTCCGATATTGAGCAGTATTATAGAAGAGACCGGCGTGGATGAAAGGTCCAACTTCAATAAGCTGATGTACATTGGTGCCGCCTTCGGTGGAAATGTCAGTGGCGCGGTGGTGCTTACGGCAGCAATAGGGAACATTCTGGCGGTTGAAATACTGAGGCTGTATGAAGGCGTATCGGTATCCTATCTTCAATGGTTCATATATGCTGCACCAATGTGGTTCCTGCTCGTCTTGGCGACGATGTACATCGTATGGAAATGCTATCCACCGGAATCATACTCATTCGACAAACTTCAGGTTGAAATGAAGAGCAAATATGAAGAGCTGGGCACTCTGTCGATTGATGAAAAGAAATGTATCGGAATACTGGTGCTCACGATACTGATCTGGTTCACCGAGTCCTGGCACGGATATCATCCGACATTCGGGGCACTGCTTGCGGTCATATTGATGGCGCTGCCGGTGACGGGGTTTGCCGCCTGGAAACGTATGCTCGACATCAACTTCGGGATGGTGCTGCTGATCGGGGCTACACTCTCCTTGGGATATTCATTGATAGAGTCCGGGGCCATCGACCTTTTGGAGGTGCTGGTATCACCACAATTTGTTCTCGATGTCTTCAGTAATCCATGGCTCGCCATTCCCATCACCATCATTGTGTCCCAGATCTATCATTTGGGGGTCACCAACGTATCCACGGCAGTCATCACCCTCATGCCTGTTCTGATCAGCCTGTCCGTACAGTCTGGTGTGGATCCGGTAGTCATCGTCTTTGCTTCAGCAATCTCAATGCTGCTCGGATTTCTTCTCATAGTGGAAACCATGCCGAATGTCGTGGTGCACAGTACAGGCAGAGTCAGCCAGAAGGATTTTCTATGGCCGGGACTGTGGCTGACGCTTGCGAGCATCGCAATCATGATCGTCATCGCGTATACTTATTGGAGATGGATCGGTTTCTGGCCATAATCCAACATAGACAAACAGGAGGAAATTATGAAGAAGATAAAACTTGCTGTAGTGCCGGGTGACGGCATTGGAACGGAAGTCGTCCCGCACGCACTGAAGGTTTTGGACACCATTGCAGAACTGCATGGTGGGCTGTCGTTTGAATATGAGCATTTCGACTATGGATGTGACTATTATCTGGAGCATGGCGCCATGATGGCTGAAGATGGGCTGGAGCGGCTTGGACAGTCGGACAGCGTCTTTCTGGGCGCCGTCGGTGACATTTCAAAAGTGCCGGACCATATTTCCCTATGGGGGCTGCTGCTCAAGATCAGACGGGAGTTTGAACTTGAAATCAATGTACGTCCCGCAAAAGTATTTGAAGGCATCCGGTCCCCCTTGCTGAATCCAAAGGACTTCGACCTTGTGGTCGTGCGTGAGAACAGTGAAGGCGAATACAGTTCCGTCGGCGGGCGGATGTACCAGGGTGAAAATGAAATCGCCATACAGAACAATGTCTTCTCAAGGCGTGCGACAAAACAGGCGATGGAGCATGCGTTCGAGCTTGCGAAATCGAGGCGTCAGCATGTGACGAGCGCAACGAAATCCAATGGGATCTTCCATTCCATGCCATTCTGGGATGAAGTCTTCAAGGAGACGGCACAAAAGCATAGGGGCATTGAAACCACCTCCCAGCACATCGATGCGTTGGCAGCAACATTCGTCACGCATCCGGAGCGCTATGACGTCATCGTCGCAAGCAACCTGTTCGGGGATGTGCTGACCGATATTGGTGCTGCAATCATGGGGAGCATCGGCATCGCGCCATCTGCGAACCTCAATCTGAACGGGAAGCATCCATCCATGTTCGAGCCAGTGCACGGCTCTGCCCCAGACATTGTGGGTAAAGAAATCGCCAATCCGATCGGACAGCTATGGACAGCCAAGATGCTGCTTGATCATCATGGTGAGGAGGAGATGGGAACCCTCCTGCTCGACACGATGGAGCGTGTAACGGCAGACGGCTTCCTGACACCCGATGTCGGCGGCGACAAGAAGACAGGAGAAGTCACTGAAGAGCTGATCAGAAGGTTGAAGGAAAAATAATGATGAAAATATGAAAATCGGCATTCAAAAAGCCTGCTCATTTAAAGAGCAGGCTTTTTGGTTTGCTTCTATAGTTCTACAGTCTTAGGTTCCGCATCCTCATCGTTCATGATACGTACCGTTTCGATGTCGATCTTTATCGCCTGGAGGTCGTCCTCGCCTTTCAACTTCTGATAGAGGTTGCCGAGCTTGGCGAGCATTTCGTCGACATCCGGGGTCACTTCTTCAGGCAGGCTGGCCTTACCGAGGATTTCGACATAGCTCTCACCCTTGTCCTCCCTTTCTTCATATCCAAGAAGAATGTGGGCATATGGGTTTTCCTCCAGATCGTCGATCTTGTACGTATCTTTCCTCGTGTACGTATAGAGCGTCAGGCCATCGTTATAGAAGTACATGTAACGGCTCATCGGCTTGTTGTCGCGGATTGTTGCCATCGTACCGATATTATTATTGTCCAGAATTTCTTTCAATGTATTTTTGAATTCTTCCCTGTTCATGAAATTCCCTCCTATTTGATAACTGTATTCCTTCTACCCCATTCTACGGGGAGCTAATCCGAGTATGGATTGAAAAGGGGACTGAATGTCTGGCGCAGATGGCTGTACCATTTTTTGACGAAGGGTTTCTGATTATCCTTGCGCATGCTGACATACATGGGATGTTTGATGTTGAGGTGGTTGAGGCTATGGACGGTGAACTTCGGATAACTGTATGTGAGCTGCTTGGCCTCTTCATGGGTGAGTATCGCCACATGTGCATGCTCGATCAGGAGATGCTGGATGATGGTCATGTCCTGATATATCCCGATGCTCTGTTTTTTGAACATATGGCTGATGTCGAATACCGGCTGGAATGTTATGAGGGGGAACTCCTCGAGTTCATTCAGGGAAGCCTGGACCGGCAGTTGTATCCTGTTGCTTTCACGGAATACATAATGATAGTTCTGTTCGAACAGCAGAGCACTCTGTATGAGCGGATCTTCAGATCTTTGGGCTGATATGACGATATCGAGTGTTTCGTCCATGAGTCTGTCTTCAATGGCCGATTCGTCCAGTGTATGGATGTTGAACTCGATGTCCGCCTCCTGTCTCAGGAACTGGTTCAGGGACTGGAGCACTTTGGATGTCATGTCGGAGCGGGTGAGATGGATGTTCAGCGTATGTTTTTTCTGGATGACTTCCTCATTGAGCTTCTCCCTTGATTTCTCCACCGATTCGATGATGGTCAATGCATCCTCGAAAAAAATTTTCCCTTCATCCGTCAATTTTATGTTGCGGCCGACCCTTTTGAACAGTTTGACCCCGAGGTCTTCCTCAAGCAGGCCGATCTGCCGTGAAAGTGCCGACTGCGCGACGTTCAGGGACAGGGCGGCTTCTGTCATATGTTCCTGTCTGGCGGTCTCGATGAAGTATTTCAGTTGTTTGATCTCCATGTTTTTCACCATCAATCTAATTCTGATATGAATATTATATCATTGATATATTGATTGTATAGGTGTATTTAATGGTAGTATATACTTACTCAAATATTCTGAAAAAGAGGTGACCTGATATGAGTTTGTATCAGCCAATCAAACAAGAAGGTTTATATCATTTCATGAACGAGCATGATGCATGTGGCATTGGATTCTATGCCAACATGGATAATGTGCGCTCCCATGGAATTGTCATCAAATCTCTTGAAATGCTCGAGAGATTAGATCATCGAGGAGGTGTCGGTGCTGACGGCATCACTGGTGACGGTGCTGGTATCATGACAGAAATTCCGCATGCACTTCTGCAGGAGGAAGTGGAAGAACTGCCGGAATTCGGTCGCTATTCTGTCGGGATGTACCTGATCGATAGTCAGGCATCTCTTGAAACTTTCAGGGAAGTTGTGCAGCAGACGGTGGAGGCTGAAGGGTTCAATGTAATCACCTTCAGGGAACTTCCGGTCGACGAAGGCGCCTTGGCGGATAATGTCAGGGAGACGCTGCCGCAATTCTTGCAGGTGATTACGGACTGCAGTGATGCCCTCGACCTCTATTTCATGAGGAAAATGATCGAGCAGGCGCTTGAAGCGGCAGATGTCGAGCATTATGTCGCTTCCTTCTCCAATGAGACGATTGTCTACAAGGGCTGGCTGCGTTCTGATCAGATCAGGCAGTTCTATATGGATCTCAGTGATCCGCGCTATGTATCGAAGTTCGGTTCCGTCCACTCCCGTTTCAGCACGAATACATTCCCGAGCTGGGCAAGGGCCCATCCGAACCGTCTCCTGATGCACAATGGTGAAATCAACACCATTAAAGGCAACTCGAATTGGATGAAGGCACGTACGAAGCAGTGGCTGGTGGATACATTCGGTGAAAAGGGAAAAAGGGTCGAAGCGATCATTGACGAATCAGGCAGTGACTCCGCTATCGTCGATAATGTCATGGAGTTCCTGAGTCTCTCCATGCCGCCTGAACAGGCAGCGATGATCATGATTCCTGAGCCATGGAAATATCAGGACTATGACAACCCGGTCATCAAGGACTTCTATGAGTTCTACAGTTATCTCATGGAGCCGTGGGACGGCCCGACGATGATCAGCTTCTGCGACAACCATAAGCTTGGAGCGTTGACGGACCGCAACGGTCTGCGACCTGGACGTTATTATGTGACGAAGAGCAATGAAATCATCTATTCCTCTGAAGTCGGTGTCGTTGATGTGGAAGAGTCTGAAATCCTCTATAAGGGTCAGCTCAGCCCGGGCAAGCTGCTGCTTGTCGATTTCGACCAGTCGAAGATCATCGAGAACGATGAACTGAAGCACGGCATCGCAACATCCAGACCCTATAGTGAATGGATGTCCCAGAAACGCAGTGAGAAGGTGGAACCGGCGCCATTCAAACGCAACTCTGTGGATAAGGATACATTGCATAATGTCCTTGTACGCTTCGGATATACGAAGGAAGATATAGAGAAATACATGAAACCTTTGACTTCGCAGGTGAAGGACCCGATCGGGGCGATGGGCTTCGACCAGCCGCTCGCCTTCCTGTCGAGTCATTCAAAACTGCTGTTCGATTATTTCAAGCAGCATTTTGCACAGGTCACCAATCCGCCGCTCGATTCCTATCGTGAGAAGATCGTCACGAGCGAAATCACATACCTCGGCAGGGAAGGGCATCTGCTCGATCCAGGAGTCAAGGCGGTCGACCGTGTACAGTTGGAGCTTCCTGTCATCGACGGACGGGTGCTTGCGCGTGAAGATGTAAAAAGGCTCGGCATAGCTGAAATCGACATCACATATACAGGCGCATTGAAGGATGCACTGTCCGACATCCAGAATCAGGCTGCAGAACTGGCTGAAAAGCACGGTGTGCTTGTACTGACTGATGCGCGTATTCTTGAAGAGGAGGAAAGGTATGCCATTCCTTCACTTCTTGCGACAAGTGCGGTGCATCAGGCATTGATCGGTGACGAACGCCGTACGCTCACGAGCATCGTTGTAAAGACGGCGGAAGTGCGTGAAGTCCACCATGTGGCCACACTGATCGGTTTTGGTGCCAATGCGGTCTATCCGCATATTGCACAGGAAACGCTCATCTCCGTATCGGAAGGGGACGAGACGGTGGTCGGCACCTACAACAAGGCATTGACCGAGGGACTCATCAAGGTCATGGCCAAGATGGGTATCTCGACTGTACAGAGTTACCATGGTGCCCAGGTGTTCGAAGCCGTAGGTATCGGAAAGTCTGTCATGGACCAGTACTTTGGCAGTGCCGTCTCGAAGATCGGCGGGCTGTCAATCGAAGATATCGATTACAGAAATAAAAAGATGCAGGACAGGAGGCTCGAATACCTGGAGTCCGGAACCAGATTCCAATGGCGCCAGCAGGGTGAGGATCATGTCATCAACCCGAATTCCATCCGTCTGCTCCAGGCTGCATGCCGGACGAATGATAAGCAGGCATATGAAGAGTATAGGGAAAACATGCATGACAGCCACCATTCCAGCATCCGCCACCTGTTGAAATTCAAATCCAGAAGACCGATTCCAGTCGATCAGGTGGAGCCGAAGGAGGAAATCGTCAAGCGCTTCAAGACGGGTGCCATGAGTTTCGGTTCCTTGTCCCAGGAAGCCCATGAGACACTTGCCGAAGCGATGAACCAGATCGGTGGACGCAGCAACAGTGGTGAAGGCGGAGAGAATCCGGAACGGTTCGAACCGAAATCGGACGGCAGGAATCTGAACAGCGCCATCAAGCAGGTGGCCTCCGGCCGCTTCGGCGTGAACAGCGAATACTTGAACAGTGCGAAGGAGATCCAGATCAAGGTGGCCCAGGGGGCGAAGCCGGGTGAAGGTGGACAGCTGCCGGGGCAGAAGGTCTATCCTTGGGTGGCTGAAATCAGGAACTCCACACCAGGTGTCGGACTCATTTCACCACCGCCGCACCACGATATCTATTCAATCGAAGATCTGGCACAGCTGATACATGACCTTAAGAATGCCAACAAGGAAGCGGATATTTCCGTGAAGCTGGTTGCCAAAAATGGTGTCGGAACGATTGCTGCGGGTGTTGCGAAAGCCTATGCAGATAAAATTGTCATCAGCGGGTTCGATGGCGGTACCGGCGCTTCGCCGCTGACAAGCATCCAGCACGCCGGTCTGCCTTGGGAACTCGGCCTGACGGAAGCGCATCAGACGCTGCAGCTCAACGGTCTGAGATCCAGGGTTACCCTCGAGACGGATGGCAAGCTCATGACGGGCAGGGACGTTGCGATCGCATGTGCACTCGGTGCCGAGGAATTCGCGTTCGCGACAGCACCGCTAGTCGTACTCGGCTGTGTCATGATGCGTGTATGCCATAAGGATACGTGTCCGGTCGGCATCGCCACACAGAATGGCGATCTGCGTAAGCTGTATACCGGAAAAGCGGAACATGTCATCAACTTCATGCACTTCATTGCTGAGGATATCCGGGAAATTCTGGCGGAACTCGGCCTGAAGTCCATGGATGACCTGGTCGGTGCCGTGGAGCACCTGGAAGTGGACAAGGAGAAGACGGCGAACCATCATCTCGGTGAGCTTGATCTGTCACCGATACTGACGCCTATCGATGGGGACAGAAGGAAAGTCGACATGCAGAAGCACCCATTCGAATGGTCGCTTGACGACCTCAACCTTCTGCCTGATTTCAAGGAGAAGATCGAAGCGGGAGAATCGCACGAAGCAGCCTACCATGTCAAGAACAGGCACAGGAACATCGGTACACAGCTCGGCAGCCTGATCACGAAGACCTGGGGTATGGAGGCGCTCGACCATGACACATACAAGGTCAATACGTTCGGCCATGGCGGCCAGAGCTATGGTGCCTTCATTCCACAAGGGCTGACGATGCACCATGTGGGTGACTTGAACGATTATGTCGGCAAAGGCATATCCGGCGGCCGCGTCGTCGTCCAGGCACCGGTCAAGGAAAGAAGCCGGGACATCATCGCCGGCAATGTCTGCCTGTATGGTGCCATCAAGGGCCAGGTGTTCATCAATGGTGTTGCCGGAGAGCGTTTCGGAGTCAGGAATAGTGGCGCGGAAGTGGTCGTTGAAGGTATTGGAGACCACGGTCTCGAGTATATGACAGGCGGCCGCGTAGTGATCATAGGGGATATCGGGAAGAATTTCGCTGCAGGCATGAGCGGGGGTATCGCATATATCATAAATGAGAAGTCGGTCATCGAAAATCAAGTCAACATGAACCATGAAATGATCGAAGTCGGTCTAGTTGAAGATCGTGAAGAAATGGAGAAGGTGAAGCACCTGCTCTACGGACACCAGTACTTCACGAACAGCCAGAGGGCGCAGGAGTCGATCGAAAAAATTGAATCCGGCGAAATTGAAGTCATCAAAGTCATTCCTGTCGAATACAGGAAGATGCAGCAGAGGATCAGGTACGGCCTCGAAAACAGCTATTCCCTGAAGGATGCAGAACTGAAGGCATTCAATGGGGAACTGACGGTTGAAGATAAAGAACTTGAGAAGATGAATATATTCTAGGAAGGAGCGATGTGAGATGGGTGAGTTTAAAGGATTTATGAAACATCAGAGAAAGTCTCAGTCGGAAGAAGATCTGAAAGCAAGAGTTTCGAATTATGAGGCGTTCCAGCATCGCTTCTGCAACGAAGATGCTCAGGAGCAGGGGGCACGCTGCATGGAATGCGGCACACCGTTCTGCCAGACGGGAGTCGGTGTCGGGAAGGAGACCGTCGGCTGCCCGATAGGCAACTACATTCCAGAATGGAACGACCTTGTCTACAAAGGACAGTTCAAGGAGGCCTACAGACGCCTTTCTGAAACGAACAATTTCCCGGAATTTACGGGGAATGTATGTCCGGCGCCATGCGAATCTTCATGTGTGCTCTCCATCAACAACGATCCTGTCGCAATCAAGGGCATCGAGCGCACGATCATCGACGAAGCCTTCGAACAGGGCTGGGTCGAGCCGAGGACGCCGAACCATAGGCTGGATACACGTATTGCCATCATCGGGAGCGGACCTGCGGGCCTGACTGCCGCAGATGAACTGAACTCATGGGGGCATAATGTCGATATCTATGAAAGGGACATCAAGCCCGGCGGCCTGCTCAGATACGGTATTCCAAACATGAAGCTGGATAAGGATGTCGTGGAACGCAGGGTGGAACTGATGGAGGCGGCAGGTGTGAAATTCATCTGTGATGTCAATGTAGGTAAAGATGTGACGTATGAAGAACTTGATGAAAAGTACGATGCGATCATCGTTGCAACGGGTGCACGCAAGCAGAGGGACCTGAAGCTTGAAGGCAGACAGAGCAAGGATATCCAGTTCGCGATGGACTACCTGACTGAACAGACGCAGCACCAGTTCGGTGAAATCGAAGAACCGAGCATCACGGCTAAGGACAAGCATGTCATCGTCATCGGTGGCGGGGATACCGGAGCCGACTGTGTAGCGATGTCCCTGAGGGAAGGGTGCAAATCCGTCTTCCAGCTGAACAAATATGACCGTCTGCCAGACAAGGTGGATGGCAACCCGTTCTGGCCGCTCCAGAAGCAGGTGTTCAAGCTCGACTATGCGCATGCTGAATACGAGGGCGCATTCGGTCAGGAGCCACGTGCCTACGGTGTTCAGACGATGGCATATGACGTGGATTTCGTCGGCGACCTGAAAGGGCTCAATACACAGGTGCTCAGCCAGCAGCCCCTGAATGATATCACCATGGAAGACCAGGAACGCTATTTCAAGGCGGACCTTGTGCTCCTCTCCATCGGTTTTGAAGGTGTGGAGAGCGAATTGCCGAAAGCATTCCAGCTGCAGATGACGCATAATAAGATTGCAGCCGACGACAGCGACTACAAGACGAACAGACGGAAAGTCTTCGCTGCCGGAGATGCAAGGCGTGGACAGAGCCTCGTCGTGTGGGCGATCAAGGAAGGGCGCGAAGTTGCACGTCAGGCACATAAATTTGCAGTCCAGAATAAAATATATTCATAAGTGGCATACCGGCTCATCGAGCCGGTATTTTTCTGCGCTTGCAGACAATTCAATTATGTTATGATATGACTAATCATATTCAAAGAGTCTTACATATTAAGGAATGATCAAATGGATAGAGAACGTCTCTGGACGAAGGATTTTATCATCGTATTCATATTCAACTTCTTCATCATGCTTGCGATGTTTCTGCTCATGGTTACGATCAGCGGCTATGCAGTGGATGAGTTTGGCGTATCGACCAGTACAGCTGGACTCGTCGCCGGCATCTTCATCGTGGGATCGCTGGTCGGACGGGTGCTGACCGGCCACCAGCTGAGCCTGATGGGGGCAAAGAAGATCATGTACATCGGCACCGCCATGTTCATCATCACCTATGGCCTGTATTTCGTCGCCGGCAATCTTCAGCTGCTGCTGATCGTCCGGTTCTTCAACGGGCTGGCCAACGGGGTTGCGACGACCGCAGTGGGCACGATTGCAGCGCTGGCCCTGCCGAGGTCGCGCAGGGGGGAGGGCATCAGCTACTTCAGCCTGAGCTTTGTCATGGCGACGGCCCTCGGGCCCTTCATGGCTTTCTTCCTGCTGCAGCACATCACCTATCATATGCTGTTTCTGATCGTGTTCACACTCGTTCTGCTCGCCAGTGTGTTCACCATCTTCATCAAGACGGATAATACGACAATCGACCTGTCGAAAGAGCCGAAACCGAAATTCGAATGGATCGACAAGAATGCCATGCCGATCGGCATTGTGGTGCTGATCATCTGCATGACGTACTCGACGGTGCTTTCCTTCATCGCCCTATTTGCAGAAGAACAGAATATCGTCGCCGCTGCGAGCTACTTCTTCCTTGTCTATGCCGTAGTCATTCTCATGACGCGGCCGGTGACGGGGCGGCTTATGGACCAGAAGGGCGCGAACATCGTCATCTATCCCGCCTTCATCGTCCTGGCCCTCGGCTATCTGACACTCGGCCAGACGACTTCGGGCTTCATGCTGCTGCTGTCAGGAATACTGCTCGGCTTCGGATACGGGAATTTCCAGTCGATCACCCAGGCCCTCTGCATCAAGGTGGCGGATGCAAAGAACGTGGGCCTTGCGACCTCCACCTATTTCATCGCCCTCGATTTCGGCCTCGGTGTAGGCTCATACATTCTCGGCACACTGGTGCCGACCCTCGGCTACAGCGGGCTGTACAGTTCGATGGTCCTGCTTGTCGCAGCGGGAGCCGTCGTGTACTACATGGTATACGGCAGGCATGAGGGCAAAAGCGCATAATCCATTAAAAACTACACTCACGAAAAAGAGATGATCACGTGAAAAACGGTCATAAATTTTTGACGGAATCCGTCATCACCCGCCAAAACATCATATTGTCGCTGGCGGCCGCCGTATTCCTCATTTCACTGGCATATGCCGCCATCACTCCGGAAGTCAGCTGGACGGCAGGCAGCGCCCTGTTGATTCTGCTGCTCGGACTCATCCTGTGGGCTTTCGAGCCGATCCCTTTCGGCATGACGTCGATGGTCATCATGGTCCTGCTCGTCATACTGCAGACAGTAAGCATCGATGTCATGCTCTCCGGGTTCTCCTCACCGGCCGTCTTCCTCGTGGTCGCAGGAGTCATGCTTGTCCAGGGCGTCGGTCAGACGACGCTGATTCCAAGGATTTCATACGGGCTCGTCTATAGGCTCGGAACCTCGCTCAAGAGGCTTTTCATCGGGATATTCGTGCTGATCCAGCTCCTTGCATTCTTCATCCCGACGAACAGTGTGCGTGCGACCCTTCTGCTGCCATTGGCGACACGGGTGGTCGACAGCATCGGTGCGGAGGAGACGTCAAACTACAATAAGCTGATCATGGTCGGCATCGCTTTCGCCACCAACCTCAGTGCCGTCGGTGTATTGACCGGTGCCGTCAGCAATATACTTGCCGTCGAGCTCCTGAACGCCTATACGGAGTACAGCATCACCTACCTCCAATGGTTCCTCTACGCCCTGCCGCTGTGGGTCATACTGACAATCGTCATCCCGTTCGTCCTGCTGTGGTTCTACCCACCGGAAGAGGTCGATACGGAGTCGTTACATAAGGAGATGGAAACCGCCTACAGGGCGTTCGGGAAACTGTCCGTGGCCGAATGGAAATGCATCGCCGTGCTCATCCTCACTGTGGTGCTGTGGATGCTCGAATCCGTGCATGGCTTCCACCCGGTCATCCCGGCGATGCTCGCGGTCGTCCTGATTACGTTGCCGAAGATCGGCTTCGTAAAATGGAAGGAGGTCGTCAACATCAATTTTGACCTCATCCTGCTGATCGGCGCATCTCTGTCACTCGGGTATGCCCTGACCGAATCCGGTGCACTGGATGTCCTGACGGACGCCCTGCTGACGGATACCCTGGTCCAGCTGTTCTCGAACCCCTGGATTGCGATGGTGACGGTGATCATCATCTCCCAGCTCTACCACATGGTCGTCACCAATATCTCGACTGCCGTCGTCACACTCGTGCCGATCATCATTACGATTTCAGTCGAAGTGGGCCTCAATCCAGTCATGATGACCTTCGTCACATCCATCACCCTGCTGTTCGGCTTCATCCTGGCCATCCAGTCGATGCCGAATGTCATCATCTACAATGAGGGGCGCATCAGGCAGAAGGACCTTGTGAAGCCGGGCATCGTCATCACCATCATCAGTGCCCTTGCCACGATCCTTGTCGCCTTCACATTCTGGAATGTTTTCGGCCTGTGGCCATAAAAAACAGCGTGTGTCCAATCGGACACACGCTGTTTTTGTTGCAGGCACACCAGGTTTCAGACATTCTGCGGAACTTCAAACCATTCCTCTGCCCACTTCTGGAGCTCCTTCATGAAGGACTCCATTGCCCTGCCTTTGTCGGTAAGCATATACTCTATTCTGACCGGGGTTTCCGGGTAGACTTCACGCTTGACGATGCCTTCTTTTTCGAGTGTTTTCAAACGCTCCGAGAGGACACGGCCGCTGACGCCCATGGACGATTCAAGGTTGCAGAAACGTTTGGGTCCATCCATTAGCTGATGGATGATGAGTCCTGTCCATCTCTGGCCGAGAACGCCCATGGCATTTTCAAATTTAGGACAGATCGAATAATCCATATCATCACTCCTTGAGAAATAGTATACCTCTTTCCTCCTCCATATTACAAATTTTGCGAACCCGAGTTCGGTTTAAATCGGAGCAGGGGCGTTTAAGCGTATCTGAATCGGCTAAACATTATATGAAACCCGTATTATTAAAAACGAAAAAATAAATGGAGAAGGTGGATTTTAAATGACTGCAAAAGACGAAGCAATCGACACGCAAACAACTGCAAAAGACGAAGCAATCGACAAGCATCTGAAGCATGTCACAAATTTCAGGAGACGGCTTCATCAGGCGCCGGAACTGAGTTTTGAAGAGTACGAGACGACGAAGCTCGTGGCGAATGGACTGGAGGATACGCGCATTGAATTTTATGAGCTTTCGGAGAAGACCGGGCTGATCGGCATGCTCGAGAAGGATCCGAGCTACGAATATATCGGTGTACGTGCGGATATGGACGCATTGCCGATCACCGAACAGACGGACCTCGACTTCAAGTCGGACAATGAAGGGGTCATGCATGCATGCGGCCACGATATCCATACAAGCATCGTCTATGGCTTCGCAAAAGTCATAGACGACCTCTATGATGACCTCAAATATAATCTCGTCTTCATCTTCCAGCCTGCCGAAGAGACGCTCAATGGTGCCGAATACATCAAAGAGGAACTGAAGCGCCTCGAGGTGCCGGTCGACAAGATGATCATGTACCACACATGGCCGGATCTTGAGGAAGGCCTCGTCGGGTACAGGGAGGAAGAGATGATGGCAGGGTCGATCGGCTTCGACGTGACATTGAAGGTGAAGGGAGGGCACGCAGCCCATCCCGAAAAGACGGCAGATCCCGTCTACCTTGCAACGAACATCATCCAGTTCATGCAGGGTGTCGCATCACGCTTCAACAACCCGGCGACACCCGTCGTCATCACTGTCGGTCAGATCCATGCGGGAGAGAAGAATAACGTCATACCCGACGAGTGCAAGTTCGGAGGCACGATCCGAAGCTTCTCCGAGCAGTCGCTTGAACTGGCGCAGGATATGATAGAGAACTATACGAGTGGGCTGATGAAGATGGCAGATGCCGGATGTGATGTCACATTCAGCCGATACTGCCCGCCGGTCATCAACAACCCTGAACTCGTGGACGATTTCATCAACAGCGGTGATGATGTGAAATTCCATGAACTCAAAGAGCCATCCATGGGGTCGGAGGACTTTGCATTCTACATGCAGGACCATGTCGGCGCCGCATTCCGCATCGGTACAAGGATGAAGGACGAGGAGAAGAGCGGCTATTCACTGCACAGCCCCGAGATTGTATTCTCTGAAAAGAGCCTGGAGACGGGCATACGCGCCCTGGTCAACTTTGCGACTAAAGCACATTAGACATGTCCCTTGATTCCAGGCGGGTCCTGCTATAGTATTTGATACAGCAGATGATGAAAGTGGGATATTCACTTGGTAATGATTGAAAAGGCACTGAACAATAATGTTGTGATCGGAACAGACGAATTTGAAGAAGTCGTGCTGATCGGCCGTGGCATCGGCTTCGGCAAGAAGCAGGGCGACACGCTCGAAATCGAAGAGGCGGACAAGGTATATAAGCTTGAAGGCCAGCAGGATACGAGCAGGTACCAGACACTCCTGACGATGGCGGATGAGAAGCTGTTCCAGTCGACGCTCGAAGCCATCGAGCTGATCGATGACATGACGACGGAAGACATCAATAACAGGATTCTCCTGTCCATGACGGACCACCTTCTGTTTGCCATGAAACGGCTGGAGGAGGGTATCGAAATCAGTAATCCTTTCGTCAATGAAACGAAGGCACTCTATCCGAAGGAGTACAGCATCGCCGAAGCGGTCGTCGATATGTTCAACAGCAAGTATGGCATCAAGCTGCCCGAAGCGGAGGTGGGATTCATCGCCCTCCATGTGCACTCGTCCATCTACAACCGTTCGCTCCGGGATATGAATGTATTGTCAGAAGTCGTCCATCAGGCCATCGTCATCATCGAGCAGGGGCTCGATACGACGGTCGACCAGTCCTCAATACAGTATGACCGCTTCGTGAGGCATATCAGCTTCTGTGTCCAGCGGGTGATGAAGGGCGAGAGTGTGCCGTCGCAGGATGCTTTCGATTCACTATTGAAAACCGAATACCCCGTGTGCTATAATATAGCTGTAAAAATTGTGAAGATGATACAGAATAAATTGCAGCGCAAGGTGTACGACTCGGAGGTCGTCTATCTTACGATGCACATACAGCATTTCAAGCATTATTCTAAATAGACGTGTTACCGCAAGGGCATGAGTTTATAGGAATAGTTTATTTAACTATACCTGTATACTCATGCCTTTTTCTGTGGATTCTTCACGAAACGATAATATTCATACTTAGGAGGAAATACTTATGTTCAAAAAGCTTTTTGGACAGCTGCAGCGCATCGGTAAAGCTTTGATGCTCCCGGTTGCCATACTGCCTGCTGCCGGTCTCATGCTCGGTATCGGTGCCGCCATGCAGACTGAAGCGATGGTAGAGTGGCTGCCATTCCTTGAGGCCGGATGGCTCATTGCCCTATCCGATATGCTCCAGGCCGCCGGTGGCGTCGTCTTCGACAACCTGGCGCTGCTGTTTGCACTCGGTGTCGCCGTCGGACTTGCGAGGGGTGACGGCGTTGCCGCCGTCGCTGCCTTCGTCGGCTACATGATCATGAACGTTACAATGGGACAGATTGCCAATGTCACACCGGAAATGGCAGCTGAAAACCCTGCCTATGCCAACGTGCTCGGCATCCCGACAATCCAGACAGGTGTATTCGGCGGTATCATCATCGGTGTCATCGCCGCATGGGCCTACAACAGGTACTACAACATCAATCTGCCGGACTTCCTTGGGTTCTTTGCAGGGAAACGCTTTGTGCCGATTGTGACAGCAGTATTCTCATTCATCATCGGACTGGCGATGTTCATCATCTGGCCTCCGATCCAAAACGGAATGAATGAAGTTTCACTCTGGCTGATGGAAGAGAATACGGCAATCGGCGTATTCGCATTCGGTACGATCAAACGGCTGCTCATTCCATTCGGACTGCACCATATATTCCACGCACCATTCTGGTTTGAATTCGGTACGTATACGAATGCAGCCGGAGAAATTGTACGTGGCGATCTGAACATCTTCTTCGCCCAGCTGCGTGACGGCGTAGAACTGACTGCAGGAAACTTCATGCAGGGTGAATTCCCGGTCATGATGTTCGGTCTGCCTGCAGCGGCTCTGGCGATGTACCATGCTGCACGTCCTGAACGTAAAAAGTACGTTGCCGGCATCATGATATCTGCAGCACTGACAAGTTTCCTGACAGGTATCACTGAGCCATTGGAATTCTCATTCCTGTTCGTTGCGCCACTGCTCTATGTCATCCACGCACTGCTCGATGGACTGAGCTTCCTGATTCTCTATCTGCTTGATGTGAATCTCGGCTATACATTCTCGGGCGGCTTCATCGACTTCTTCCTGTTCGGAATTCTTCAGAACCGTACAGAATGGTGGTGGGTGCTCGTCGTAGGTATCGTCTACGCAGTCATCTACTATGTCGTGTTCAGAGTGCTCATCCAGGCGATGGACCTCAAGACGCCGGGTCGTGAAGATGCGAGTGCGGAAACTACCACATCCACAGCACAGGAACTGCCGTTCAACGTGCTCACAGCAATGGGTGGCGAAGAGAACATCAAACACCTCGACGCCTGCATCACACGTCTCCGTGTTGAAGTCAAAGACACAGCTGCCGTCGATGAGGCGGAACTGAAGGCGCTTGGCGCTTCCGGTGTCATGAAGGTCGGCAAGAACATGCAGGCCATCTTCGGACCGAAATCCGACCAGATCAGAAATGACATGCAGAGGATCATCGATGGTGAAATCACTTCACCGGCCGAAGCGACAGTGACGGAATCGACGGAAGATGATGTCGAAGAGGCAAAAGATACCCAGATGATGGATGATGCCAACAAGGACATCTATTCCCCGATCGAAGGGGAAGCGGTCGAGCTCACTGAAGTGCCGGACCAGGTCTTCAGCGAGAAGATGATGGGCGATGGTGTGGCCATCAAGCCGACAAGCGGTACTGTGCGTGCACCATTCGACGGTGAAGTCGTTACGGACTTCCCGACAAAGCATGCATTGGGACTCACAAACGAAGGTGGACTCGAACTCCTCGTCCACTTCGGGCTCGATACAGTCAATCTGAAGGGTGAAGGCTTCGACCTCAAAGTCGCAGCCGGAGACAAAATCAAAAAAGGTGACGTATTGATGGAAGTCGATCTCGACTACATCAGGGAGAACGCGAAGAGCGATATTACTCCAATCATCATTACAGGACCGGCCGGCACGGAAATTGCTGCCAGGGAACTCGGTTCAGTTACAAATGACGATGTCGTCATCAACATCAAGTAATAGGGGAAGCAGCATGCCAAAGGGCATGCTGCTTTTTTCATGCGGATATCGAAAAATAATTTATCAAAATTGTCACAAAAATGGTTTTAATCTACAATGGAGGAGAAGTCAATTTTACAAAAAGGGGTCTGGCCAATGATTGAATTTCCGAAACCGACAGTGGAACAGTTTTTCACATCCTACAACATCAACAACTTTACGGTGAGCCCGGACGAGAAGCGCATCCTGTTCACGACGAACCTCAACGGAAAAGTGAATATATGGGCGATGGATACCCCTGAGACGTATCCATACTTGTTTGCACAGAAGGACCAGAATGCAAATTTCATCAAATATGATCCGAAGAACCGCTTTGTACTTTCAGGGTTCGATCATGATGGGGATGAGAATTTTCAGATCTACGCCATCGGCCCGGACGGGGGTGTACCTAAACCTCTGATTACAGGTGAACCGGATGAGAAATATTTCTTCTCCAAACTGTCACAGGATGGACGGAAGGTCTATTATGTGACTTCTGAAGGCAATCCAAGCTTCCTGAATGCGAAAGTGTTTGATATCGAGACGGGCGAGGAGCGCCTGATCCATGAGGGGGAGGAGGCCCCGACATATTTGGCGGATGTGTCAGTTGGTGAAGACAACAGCGCCCATATGCAGGTGCGTGCGAACACCTATATCCTGGGATTCATCAGAACGAAGGACGGGACGGAGTACATCACCCCCGATCCGGAAGTGATCCACACAGTAGGGGATATGACATTCATAAAGGATGATGAAGTCTGGTTCAGCACGAACTATGAGAGCGAATACGACTACCTGGCAAAATACAATCTGTCGGAGAAGCAGTTTTCGAAAGTGATGGATTTCGGCGAGGAGTCGGTGTCGGGACTGCAGTTCAACCGGCATACGAACATGCTTTACATCACGACGGAGAAGGGTGTGGCAGACAAGCTGTACTATTACGATTTGAACCACGACATCTCTGATGAGATAAAAGCACCTTTTGATGCCATCAGACAGCTTGCCGTGACGAAGAGCGGCAGTCTCTATGCCCTGGCCGGGAGTGCCACCGAGCCGTTCAACATATGGAAGTACCAGCTTGAGAAGTGGACCTCCCTTACAAAGAACCGGGTGCTTGGGGTCACTTCAAGAGACATGGTGGAACCTGAAACCGTGCGCTACAAGTCCTTTGATGACATGGAGATTGAAGCCCTGCTGTTCAGGGCAAAGGAGGAGAATCGGAATGGCTATACGGTCTTCTGGCCGCATGGGGGTCCGCAGGCGGCCGAGCGAAAGTTCTACCGTGCCATGTTCCAGATGCTCCTGAACCGCGGCTACAACATATTCTGTCCGAACTTCAGGGGAAGTACCGGATATGGCGCTTCATTCGTGAAGCTCGTCGAGCAGGATTGGGGCGAAGGCCCGCGTCTGGATAACGTGGAAGGCATCAGATGGCTGTTTGACAATGGCATCTCATCCCCCGATAAGCTCTTCCTTGTCGGCGGAAGCTATGGCGGCTACATGGCGCTGCTCCTTCATGGGAGACATCCGGAATACTTCAGGGCCGTCGTCGATATATTCGGCGTCTCCAATCTATTCACCTTCTACAATTCCGTGCCGGAGCACTGGAAGCCAATCATGACACGCTGGGTCGGTGACCCTGAGACGGACAGGGAGCGCTTCGAAAAAGATTCGCCGATCACTTATCTCAGCACAATGTCCAGACCGATGCTCGTCATCCAGGGTGCGAAGGACCCGCGGGTCGTGAAGGAGGAATCGGATCAGATTGTAGAAGAGCTGAGGGATGCCGGCAGGGAAATCGACTATCTTGTCCTGGATGATGAGGGTCATGGATTTTCAAAGAAGGAAAATGAAATCAACGTCTACAGGACCATGCTGGAGTTTCTTGAGAAGCATCAGTAAAGACGCCAGGTTCCGGGTATAGAAGAATAAAATGAATGGGATGGAGGAGATGCGCTGTGGGAGGAAGGAAAGATCGGGAAAAGGGCCATCGTGCAGAGCCGCTTCATAGGAATGGGTACTGGTACGATTTCCTTTTTGAAATGTTCCTGAGTTCTATCGGTCTGATCTTCAGGCTTGTGAGAGGCATATTCAGTGCACTTTAGCAGATCTTTCATCGTGGGTTCAAAGGAAAGGTGAGGATGTATGCATATTGCGATAACCGTAGGGTCTGGAATTCTGTTCCTGGTCCTTTTTGGTACCATGTTCGACAATTGGCTGATCGGCATCATTGCAGGATTATTTTTCGCCGTCACCAATTTCATCGTATTCAGACCGAATGGAGGAAAGAAGTAGACCTGGCAGCAGGTCTACTTCTTTACTTTATTTTACATGCATAAAGGGTATATTAACGGGAAGAGTACAATAATAATAAATGGTCGAGGAGGGGTAGTGTGGCACAGAAAATGCCCGAAGATGCGGGTTTTGACCGGACATTGAGTGTACTGAAAGAAGGATACGAATTCATTATGAACAGAAGTGAATCCCTGGATTCGGATGTGTTTGAGACACGGATCATGGGTGAAAAGGCAATCTGTCTGACGGGCAGTGAAGCAGCAGAGCTGTTCTATGATGATACACGCTTCAGAAGAAGGGACGCTGCGCCCTCCCGTGTCAAGAAGACATTGTTTGGGGAAGGGGGCGTACAGGGGCTTGATGGAGAGGCGCATAAAAACAGGAAAGCCATGATGATGGCCTTGATGGACAATGAAGCGATGGAAGAAATAGAAATGCTGGTCCTCCATTATTGGCAGCAATATTTTGAAGAGACGGGGAGTCTTGAGACGGTGGCGCTCTATGAAGCGGCCAAAGTCGTCTTTCTCCAGGTTGCAGCCAAATGGACGGGTGTCCCGCTGGAAGCGTCGGAGACGGAAGAGCGCGCTGCACAGATTTCAGATCTGTTCGAGTCCCCAGCGGCGCTCGGCCTCCAGCACTGGAAGGGTAGACGAGCACGTTCTGAGGCGAACGACTGGATTGAAGGATTTGTGGAGGACGTCAGGGAAGGGCGGTTGGAAATAGACCACGGCAAGGCGCTCTATACATTCAGCTGGCACAGGGATGAAAAGGGTGAGCTGCTGGATAAAGGAATTGTAGCGGTGGAAATCCTCAACCTTCTGAGACCGATGACTGCAGTCAGTGTATGGGTTGCGATGATCGGACTTGCGATGCATGAGTTCCCCGAGGAAAGGGAGAAGCTTACAGGCGCCGGTCAGGAGCGGCTTGAATGGTTCATCCAGGAAGTCCGCAGGTACTATCCGTTCTTCCCGTTTGCAGCTGCAAGAACCGATGTGGATTTTGAATGGCAGGGATACCATTTCGAGGAAGGCACTCTGACACTGCTCGATCTCTATGGTACAAACCGTCACCCGGCGGATTGGGTGCATCCGCAGACATTCATGCCGGAAAGGTTTGAGGGCTGGCAGCAGACACCATTCAATTTCATTCCTCAGGGCGGAGGGGATTATGATTTCGGCCATCGCTGTGCCGGTGAATTCGTGACCATCGTCATGATGCGGGCGACGCTTGATTTTCTCGTCAACAGACTGGAATATGATGTGCCGGAACAGGATTTCAGTTTTGAATTCAATGATATTCCGGCCGTGCCGAACGACAAGATAAAAATAAACAATTACAGGTTCAAATGACCGGGACGTATGTTCCGGATTTTTTTATTGACAATTATACCCTATGGGGGTATCATGTACATAAGGAAAAAACTAAGGAAGTGATCATAATGGGTGAGCATCTCCATGAACATGCTGTCGTGCCGCGCACGGATGAGGAGAAGGACAAGGTGATGAACCGGCTGAAGCGGATTGAAGGCCAGGTGCGGGGCATCCAGAAGATGGTGGATGAGGACCGCTATTGTGTGGACATCCTCGTCCAGATCAGTGCGATACAGTCGGCATTGAAGAACGTCGGCTATACAGTGACGGAGCGTCACATGAAACATTGTGTTACAGACGCCATCAACAAGGGCGAAGGCGAAGATTCCATCGAAGAGCTGATGGCGGTCCTCAAACAGTTTTCCAAATAGGAGGGAAAAGAAATGGCCGGCAATAAACAGGTCAACCTGAATATCACAGGCATGACATGCGCTGCATGTTCAAGCCGGATAGAGAAGGTTTTGAATAAAATGGACGACGTCGATGCTTCAGTCAATCTGACGACTGAAAAGGCGACGGTTGAATACGATAGTGAAAATGTCGATATCAGTGACATCACCGGCAAGATCGAGAAACTGGGCTATGGTGTCGAAATGGAAAAGGCTGAGTTCGATATCACGGGCATGACATGTGCAGCCTGTTCGAACCGTATAGAGAAGGTGCTGAACAAGCAGGAAGGTGTCAAATCTGCCACAGTCAACCTGACGACGGAAAATGCAGTCATCGAGTACAATCCGAACATGCTGACGGATCGGGATCTGATTGCTCGTGTCGAAAAGCTTGGATATGGAGCGAAACCGAAGCAGAGTGCCGAGGACAGGGTGAATGCGAAAGATAAGCAGTTGAACCGTCTGAAGGTGAAGCTGATCATCTCGGCCCTCCTCTCACTCCCGCTCCTCGTGACGATGCTGGACCACCTGTTCGGCATACAGATGCCGGCAATCCTGATGAGCCCATGGTTCCAGCTGGCACTTGCTACGCCGGTACAGTTCATCATCGGCTGGCAGTTCTATGACGGCGCCTACAAGAACCTGCGCAACGGCAGTGCGAATATGGATGTACTGGTTGCGATGGGAACAAGTGCCGCATACTTCTACAGTGTATATGAGATGACCAGATGGATTGCTGACTCAAGTCATCATCCGCATCTGTACTTTGAAACGAGTGCGCTGATCATCACGCTGATCCTGTTCGGTAAGTACCTTGAGCACCGGGCAAAGTCCAGAACTACAACAGCAATCTCCAAACTGCTCGACATGCAGGCGAAGCAGGCACGTGTAGTAAGGGATGGGGATGAAATGATGATCCCTGTGGAGGATGTGATCGTCGGTGACCACATCGTCGTCAAACCGGGTGAAAAGATTCCGGTGGACGGCACGGTGGTCAAAGGGCGTACAGCCATCGACGAATCAATGATCACCGGCGAATCCATCCCGATTGAAAAAGAAGCTGAGAGCGCTGTGGTCGGTTCCACGCTGAACGTCAATGGTACGATAGAATTCGAGGCCACACGCGTCGGCAAGGATACAGCGCTCGCTTCCATCATCAAAGTCGTTGAGGAAGCGCAAGGACAGAAGGCGCCGATCCAGCGCATGGCGGATATCATCTCCGGCTACTTTGTACCGATTGTCGTCGGCATCGCCATCATCACTTTCCTGGCATGGTACTTCCTTGTCCAGCCGGGCAATATCGAACCGGCGCTTGTCGCTTCCATTGCGGTACTGGTCATCGCATGTCCATGTGCCCTTGGATTGGCGACGCCGACCTCCATCATGGTCGGCACAGGGAAAGGTGCCGAGAGCGGCATCCTCTTCAAAGGTGGGGAACACCTTGAGAAGACCCACTCCCTGGATGTAGTCATTATGGATAAAACGGGTACAATCACAAAAGGGAAGCCGGAAGTGACCGACTTCACCGGTGATCCAGAAACGCTGAAACTGCTTGCGACTGCCGAGAAGGGATCTGAGCATCCATTGGCAGAAGCCATCGTCGCCTATGCTGCTGAGCAGGGCGTTGAAGTTGGAGAAGTCGATGATTTCGAAGCGATACCGGGTCACGGTATCGAAGCGGTCATCGAAGGCAGGAAAGTGCTCGTCGGTACACGCAAACTGATGAAGGACAATGATATGGATGAAGAGGCCATATCCAGTGAAATGGAACAGTATGAGTATGACGGCAAGACCGCCATGATCGTTGCGGTCGATGGTGAAATCAAAGGCGTCGTCGCTGTCATGGACACAGTGAAGGAAAGTGCTGCAGAAGCGATTGCCTCCCTCAAGGATGAAGGGCTCGAAGTCATCATGCTGACCGGTGACAATACGCGTACCGCCCAGGCAATTGCGCGCAGCGTAGGCATCGACAATGTCATTGCCGAAGTGCTTCCTGAAGAAAAAGCCGATAAGGTGAAAAGTGTGCAGCAGGAAGGTAAAATTGTGGCGATGGTCGGTGACGGCGTCAATGATGCGCCTGCCCTGGCTACTGCAGATATCGGCATCGCAATCGGTACCGGTACCGAAATTGCCATTGAAGCGGCAGACATTACAATTCTCGGAGGAGAATTGACACTGATACCGAAGGCAATCCGGCTCAGCCATAAGACCATCCGCAATATCAAGCAGAATCTGTTCTGGGCGTTCGCCTACAACAGTGCAGGTATCCCGATTGCAGCACTCGGCCTCCTGGCTCCATGGGTTGCAGGTGCGGCGATGGCATTCAGTTCGGTAAGTGTCGTGACGAATTCATTGAGGTTGAAGCGGGTAAAGATATAATATATGGATATAAATGATTAGGAGGAGATTTTGAATGGCTCAAAAGACGATTGAAGTAGAAGGTATGACATGCGGGCATTGCAAGAGTGCTGTAGAGGGCGCGCTTTCAGAACTGGAAGGTGTCAAATCTGCAGACGTGAACTTGGATGCAAATAATGTCAACGTTGAATATGATGAATCCAAAGTGACGGAAGCATCCATGGCCGAAGCGATTGAAGATCAAGGTTATGACGTTAAACAATAAACAGGGAATGCTGCCTACTCCTGAGAAGGGGTAGGCTATTTTTCTGCAAGGATGTTGACACCCAGGATAAACATTTCGATGGATAAGTGGTAAACTGTAGGAAAGTCATTTACAGTAGTCAACATGAAATAAACAGAGTTCCATACTTAAGGAGGATAAAGAATGATCGTTGCGATCATTATATTACTTTTCGTCTCCCTGTTCTTTTCAGGGAGCGAAACCGCGCTGACGGCAGTGAATAAGATGAAACTGCAGTCGAGGGCGAACAATGGGGATGCGAGTGCCAAACGGCTTCTCAGGCTCATCTCCAGACCAAGTGTTTTCATTACAACGATACTCATCGGCAATAACATAGCGAATATTCTATTACCGACGCTGGTGACCACTATGGCACTTGATTACGGCATCAGCGTGGCAATCGCATCAGCTGTGCTCACAGTCACAATCATCGTGTTTGCGGAGGTCATTCCAAAATCGATTGCTGCGACATTCCCTGAACCGATTGCGAAAACTGTAGCCCCGGTCATCACCTTTTTCGTCGTCATCTTCAAACCCGTTACAGTGGTGTTGAACTGGCTGACGGATGCGATAGCAAGAGTGCTCTCAAAAGGTGAGTTGGAAGGGGCAGGCACCGTATCCAAGGATGAACTCCGGACGATTGTGGATATCGCCGATTCAGAAGGGATGCTTGCGAAGGACGAATCCTACAGGATCAAAGGTGTGCTCGATTTCCGCCACTTGAACGTCAAAGATGTCCTGACGACTCCGAGAACGGAAATGGAAGCGATATCCGCCACTGCAGGATATGAGGAAGTGCGCGACCATGTGATCGATCACATGTATACGCGCTACCCGGTATACGGAGAAGATATGGACGATATCATCGGGGTGTTCCACTCCAAGTACCTGCTTCAATGGTCTGTGGATCCGGATAGGCCCCTCATGGATTTCTGTGATTCCGATCCATTGACAGTCCATGAGTTCCAGCCGGTCGAATATGTATTGAGGAAGATGACGAAGGAAAGACGCCATCTGGCAATCGTCATCGATGAGTTCGGAGGCACGGAAGGCATCCTGACGCACGAAGACATCATAGAATCCATGCTCGGATTTGAAATTGAGGATGAGACCGACCTCAGAAATGACGCGTTGGTCGAATCATTGACTGAAACGGAAATCGTATGTGATGGCAAGATTACACTGCACCGCCTGAATTCCATCTTCGATACCGACATTCCCGAAGAGGAAGATACACTTTCAGGTTTTCTACTGAAGGAGTTCAATGACTTCCCGATTGAAGGGGATACTTTGGAGGAAGTTGGCCTGAAATTCGAAGTCATCGTAATGGAAGATCAGATGATCAGAAAAGTGCATATCATCAAGCAGGAAGAATAAAAGAAGGCGATCATACCATCATGGTATGACCGCCTTCTTTGCATAGATCATTCTTTCATCCGCAGCAGTCTGAGGCCGTTCAATGCAACAATGAGTGTGGCGCCGATATCCGACAGGATGGCAATCCATAGAGTCAGCCAGCCAGGTATGACGAGCAGCAGCGCGATGACCTTGATGATGATGGCAAAGGAGATGTTTGCCTTGATGATGTTCAGTGTTCTCCTGCTCAATCCGATGGCAAACGGGAGATGATGGATACTGTTGCCCATCAGTGCCATATCCGCAGTTTCGAGTGCAGTATCGGTTCCTTTGCCCATGGCGACACCAACATTGGCGGTCGCGAGTGCCGGTGCATCATTGATGCCGTCTCCAACCATTGCTACGGTATATTCCTTCTTCAGATCCTCGATGGTAGCAAGCTTGTCTTCCGGCATAAGACCTGCATATATCTTGTCGATGCCGAGCGTACGTGCAATTGTCCTGGCTGTGTTGCTGTTGTCCCCGGTCAGCATGGTTGTCTGGATGCCAAGGTTATGAAGTTTTTCTATTGCTGGCCTGCTTGATTCCCTCAGCTCATCCATTACAGCAATATGGCCGATGATTTGGTCGTCCTCTATAATGATCATGGCAGTCTTGCCGTCATCCTGGTACTGTGCCGACAACGGTTCACCATCAGGCTTTCTGATTTCGTAGAAGCGCTGTCCTATTTCCCCGGAAATACCTGTGCCTGTCACAGCTTTGAACCGGTTGATATCGATATCGCTATAACGGATGCCTTCTGACTCTGCATACTTGATGACCGACTGGGCGATTGGATGCTCAGATTGGGATTCAAGTGCAGCTGCGATGGCGAGCACTTCTTTCCGTGAACGGCCGGAAGCCGCTTCAAAGTCGGTGACATGCGGTTCGCCCTTCGTCAATGTGCCTGTCTTATCGAAGGCCACCAGGCTGCTTTGGCCGATCTTCTCCAGATGCACGCCGCCCTTGATCAATACGCCCCTGTTTGCAGCATTTCCAATGGCGGAGACGATCGCAATCGGGGTGGAGATGACGAGGGCGCACGGACATCCGACGACGAGTATCGCGAGTCCCTGATAGATATAGGTCATCCATTCGGCACCCAACAGAAGAGGGGGTACAACCGCAACCATTACCGCAATCACCATGATCGCCGGCGTATAGTATTTGGCGAACTGGTCGACGAACTGCTGGGCTGGGGCGCGCTTCTCCTGCGCTTCTTCCACAAGCTGGATGATTTTCGCGATGGTCGTATCTTCCACGTTCTTCGTCACTTCAATTTCCAGATAGCCATTCTGGTTGAGCGTACCGGCATAGACTTCTTCGGCGCCAGACACTTCAACCGGAAGTGATTCGCCTGTAATGGCCGCCTGATTGATGCTTGAATGTCCGTAGGAGATTACGCCGTCCATCGGTAATTTTTCACCTGGTTTGACGACGATTGTGTCCCCGATCTGTATATCTCCGACTTCAACTTCACGGATGCCGTCCTGTGTCTTCAAGGAAGCGGTATTCGGAGCGATTTCCATAAGGGACTGGATGGAGGTCCTGGCCTTTTCCATGGAATATCTCTCCAGTGCCTCGCTGACTGCAAACAGCACTACGACGACTGAGGCTTCCGGCCATTCCCCGATCAGGGCGGCGCCGATGATGGCGACGGTCATCAGTGTCTTCATGTCAAAGCGCAGTCTTGTCATGTTGTTCAAGCCGGTCCAGAACATCCTGTAGCCGCCGGTGACGACTGAGGCCAGAAAGAAGCCTGTGGTCATGGGATTCTGTCCGCCATAGTAGATGACGAGGGCGAAACCGATGAACATCAATATGGCTGAGAGGATGACCATGCGGTGTTTTTTGAGGAAGGACTGACTCTCTGGTGCGGGACCGCTGGCATTCACGACTTTAAGCTGTTCAAAGGCGCCTGCCTTCTCAATATCTTCAACAGTGGCGGCGCCTTGGACGGTTATTTTCGAAGCCCCGAAATTGACTTGGGCATCCTCGACACCCTTTATCTCCTGGACATTCTTCTCGAATGTACGGGCGCAGTTTGCACAGGAGAATCCATCGATACGGTAGGTTGTCCTGTCATTCGTCATGATCGGTCAGCTCCTCCTGGTGAAGGAAGGCCATACTGACAATCTGTCGGATATGGTCGTCGTCGAGACTGTAGTACACCATTTTTCCTTCTTTCCTTGATTTGATGATGCCCTGTCTATGCAGTGAACGCAGGTGATGGGAAGTTGTGGCGATGGTTGCATCGATGATGGTGGCGATGTCGCATACACAGAGTGATTCCTCCAGGCTCAGTGCCTTGACGATCCGCGTGCGATTCACCTCACCGAGTGCCTTGAAGATGGCAGCCACTTTTCCCACGGCATCTGCATCCATACTTTCTTTCACCCGGGCAATCTTGTCGGCATCAACGCTTTCTATATCACATGTTTTTATTTCCATCGTATCCTCCTCATTCAAATGAGTATTTGATTATATTATATCTAATTCCTGTTGTTATTCAAGCATGTATTTGAATGAAGTTTATGTGTTAAACTATGGATAAAACAGAAAAAGGAAGGGTTCCAATGAAAATAGCAACCATAGGTTCAGGTTTTATCGTAGATCGTTTCATGGAGGCGGCCAGGCAGGTCGACGGAATAGAAGTATACGGTGTGTATTCACGTACAGAGGAGCGGGCGAAGGCATTCGCAGAGAAGCATGCGGTTCAGAACTATTTTACAGATGTCGATGCAATGCTTGCAGACCAAGGTTATGACACGGTCTATATCGCTTCCCCCAACAGTCTCCACTATGAATATGCGAAAGCTGCCCTTGAAGCGGACAAGCATATCATATGTGAGAAACCGTTCACTTCCACCGTGGAGGAACTCGAAGCCCTCATCGAATTGAGCAGGAACAAGGAGCTATTCCTTTTTGAAGCCGTAACGGGCATCCATCTGCCGCACTTCAAGGCGATTGAGCAGGAACTGCACAAGGTGGGGGAGCTTAAAATCATCCAGGCGAACTACTCCCAGTATTCGAGCCGCTATGACAAACTGAAAGCCGGGGAGGTCCCGAACGTATTTAATCTGGAATTCTCAGGCGGGGCGCTCGCCGATCTCAATATCTACAATCTGCATTTCGTCATCAGGCTGCTTGGCCGGCCGGAAGCGGTCACCTATGTCCCGAACAAATTTGAAGGAGGCGTCGATACATCCGGCGTCTGCGTGCTGCAGTATGTGAACAGTGTCGCCACATGCATCGGATCGAAGGATACAAAAAGCGAGAACAGCGTCCTCCTCCAAGGGGATGCGGGATACATCAAAGTCAATGGTTCCGCCAATATCATCGACTCGGTCGAAGTGGTGGCCAATGGAGAGAAGGAATCGATCGACCTCGGACAGAATCCGAACAACATGGTTGCGGAGCTTGAAGATTTCGAAGCGATGTATAGATCTAGGGACTACGGGGCGGCAGCAGCATGGCTTGAACATTCGGTGTCTGTGATGGAAACCTTCGAAAAGGCAAGGGAAAGTGCAGGCATCATCTATCCGGCCGACCGGAAGTGAGTCAGGTCGGACTTTGAAGCAGTTGCCCCCTTAGTCAGGAATCACAATACAAAATCTCCCGCCAAATTTCTGGCGGGAGATTTCTTCGTCTATGGCAGCATATGCCCGGCAGCCTTATAGATGCGGTACCATTCTTCCCGGGACAATCTGATATCCCCGGCTTTTGCGATATCCTCGAGCCTTGATGTATTCGTTGTTCCGATGATGGTCTGCATATTGGCAGGGTGCCTGAGTATCCAGGCGACAGCGACTGCATTTTTGGTCAGTCCGTGGGAGTGGCCGATGTCTTCCAATACATCATTGAGCGTTCTGTATTTCGGGTCGTCCATGATGATGCCTTCAAAATAGCCGTAATGGAAAGGCGACCATGCCTGCAGCGTGACGTCATTCAGACGGGAATGTTCAAGCAGGCCGCCATCGCGGTCTCCGGCGCCTTCAAACGGCGTATTGGCCTGCATCCGGCTGTTGATCATATGCGGTGCACCAACCCCGAACTGAACCTGATTTGTAACGAGCTTATGGTCCGTATGCTTCTGCACGAAGTTGAACTGTGTGGTGTGGAAATTGCTGAGCCCAAAGTGCCTGACTTTACCGCTGTCATGCAGCCTGTCAAAGGCTTCTGCAATTTCTCCAGGTTCCATCAGTGCATCCGGCCGATGCAGCATCAGAAGGTCCAGGTAATCTGTACCGAGCCGTTCCAGAATGCCGTCGACGGAATCAAGGATATAATCTTTGGACAGGTCGTAGTATTGGTCTTCTTTTCTGTTGCTGTCTCCAGCGTGGCGGATGCCGCACTTGCTCTGGAGCAGTATATCCTCCCGATTCACCTCTGAAGTGAGGACTTTGCTGAACTTGCGTTCGCATTCGCCGTCACCATAGATGTCAGCGTGGTCGAACAGGTTGATGCCGAGCTCGATCGCCCTGTTGATGTGCTTTGCAAGTGCACGGTCCTCCATATCGGCGATGCGCATGCATCCCAGTACGATTCTGGAAGCTTCTAGTGATGAGCCGCCAAGTTTAATCTTTTCCATTTACTATCACCTCGGATACATTCTACCATATGCGCTGGATGGTTAAATACGCATATATCTCCGCCTGGATCCAGTTCCCTTTCATTTTTGAATAGATGGGTGTATACCGGGTAAATATATGTTGAATACATCAAATAGCAAGGAGGATGGTTATGAGTAGAATGCAGTATGGCAGTGACTACAAGAAAATCCCTGCGTATTCGATGGGAAGCGGGAGCGATATGGAAGTGCTCCCGGACCTGTTCACCTACACGAATAAGATTGTGAATGTGCACATGGTCGGGCATCCGGATGAAGAGCGGTTTGTGCTGGTGGATGCAGGACTTCCTGATTCCGCAGAGGAAATCATAAAAGTGGTTGAAAAGCGCTTTGGAGAAGGTGCAAAGCCTGAAGCGATTGTTCTGACGCACGGACACTTCGATCACGTCGGTTCCATCATAGAACTGATCGAGAAATGGAATGTCCCCGTCTACGCCCATAAGATGGAACTGCCTTATCTTACAGGCCAGAAGCCTTATCCTGACCCGGACCCTACCGTTGAAGGGGGCATGATGGCGAAGACGGCACCGATGTTCCCGAAAGAGCCGATCGATCTTGCGGGAAATGTCTACGCGCTGCCGGCAGACGGTACTGTGCCGCACATGCCAGGTTTCGAGTGGATCCATACACCGGGCCATACCGATGGCCATGTATCCTTCTACCGTCAATCTGATGGTGCACTGATTGTCGGTGATGCGTTTGTGACCGTCCAGCAGGATTCCCTCTATAAGGTGATGGTCCAGAAGAAGGAGATCCAGGGGCCGCCGGTCTACTTCACGACAGATTGGGAAGCGGCCCGAGCGTCGGTGGAAAAATTGATGTCCATCGAGCCGTATACGGCGGTGTTCGGACATGGGAAATCGCTCCAGGGTGAAGAGCTGCGTGAAGGGCTGCGGTATCTGGCCGCGAACTTTGATGACATTGCCCTGCCTTCCCATGGCAGATACGTGGATGACGAAAAATAGAATATAGGTTTCAAGGCGTGCCGATATGCTCTATAATAGGGATAAAAAATCGAGGTAACCATATGAAGGTCTCTCAAATCCTATTGGGATTTTTAATTGCATCGGCACGCTTTTTATATAAAGAGGATAAAGATATCACCACTACATACTACACACACGAGTCGGAACATGTACCCTATGCGTTTGATGGGTATAAGATCATCCAGGTCTCGGATTTCCACAACGCCTGGTTCGGCTGGCGCTCCTCCAAACTGCTCAGGAAGATCAGGAAAATTGACGGGGATGTGATATTCGTCACCGGTGACATCATCGACAGGCGTACACCGAACTTCCGCCGCTCCATGAACCTGGTCAGACAGCTGGTGGATATTCTGCCTGCATATTATGTGACCGGCAACCACGAGGCACATTACAGAAGGTTCGATAAGCTGGAGCAGGCGATTGAAGCGTCGGGAATGCAGAACATCAGCAGACGGAACGACCGGCTCTACATCGGCAACGAGTATATCCGGCTGATCGGCATGGAAGACCTATGGTTCTATGGAGAAGATGGGGATCATCAGGTGAAGGAAGACTTTGAGAGGGATCTCGAACACCGACTTGAAGGAAAGGGCGACCGCTTTACGATTGTACTCTCCCACCGCCCCGAACTGCTTGATGTATACGGCAAATATCCGGTGGACCTTGTATTCACAGGGCATGCGCATGGCGGTCAGATACGGCTGCCGGTCGTCAAAGGCCTGTACGCCCCCCACCAGGGCGTCCTGCCGAAATATACCGAAGGGGTCCATGAGAAGAGCGGCACACACATGGTCGTCAGCCGGGGGCTCGGCAACAGCCGGTTTCCATTCCGCGTATTCAACCATCCTGAAATCGTCGTGATGGAACTGAAAAGGAAGTAGGGGAGGACAATGGATAATCTGCTTGCATACAGCACAGTGGTGCTCGTGTTGGCCATGCTGCCGGGAGCGGACATGATGATCATCATGAAGAATACGCTGAACTATAACAGCAACGCCGGGAGAGTGACGATCCTTGGCATCATTCTCGGGCATCTGTTCTGGACATTCATCGCAGTCATCGGACTGGCGGTCGTCATCGCTAATTCGATCCTTTTATTCAGCACAATAAAGTACATTGGTGCAGCCTACCTTGTCTACATAGGCATCAAGAGCTTCACAGCCGGTCAACTCGTTTCGATGAATGAACTGAAGGATGGGGGCGGCCAGGCGAAGGGGCATATGAAGGCATCCTTCAGGCAGGGGCTCATCAGCAACATCTTCAATCCGAAAGTTCTGCTGCTCTATATCACCATCATGCCGCAGTTCATGACAGTGGGCGGAAGCATCGGGGAAAACCAGCAGCTGATCATACTCGCAGGCATACTGATCGGGATTTCTACAGTCTGGTTCCTCATCGTCGTCGAACTTGTAAACATAATGAAGAGATGGCTCAAGAGCAGAACTTTCCAGAACTGGCTGTCGAAAGGCGCCGGAGTAGTCCTGATCCTATTCGGCATCAGAACGGCACTCGAGGCTTAGATATGGAAGAGCGACTGCAAGTTGACCTTCCAACTTCCAGACCATTCAATACAAGAAAGAACACGGACGGCACATGCGCCGTCCGTGTCCTTTTTCTGTTCCAATCAATCATAGAAGATCATATCGACGGTGTCTGCTTCTGTAATGGACTCCGTCTTCTGCAGGTATTGCTCCATCTTGCCGAAATCAACTTCTGCACCGATGCCCGGTTCCCTGCTGACTTCGACGACGCCGTCTTCAGCGACGACTTCCGGTGTGATGATGTCTTCATACCAGTATCGGCTGGATGAAGCGGTATCACCCGGCAGGGTGAAGTTGCCGAGTGTTGTGATGGCGATGTTGTGCAGGCGGCCGACGCCTGCTTCGAGCATGCCGCCGCACCACAGTGGAATGTCATGCTGTGCTGCCAGGTCATGGATCTTTTTGGATTGGGTGATGCCGCCGACACGGCCGACCTTTACGTTGATGATCCGGCAGCTTCGGAGTTCTATGGCGCCGCGTGCGGCTTCATAGGAGTCGATGCTTTCATCGAGGCATACCGGTGTGCTGATTTCCTTCTGCAGTTTGGCGTGGTCGATGAGGTCGCCGGCAGCGAGGGGCTGTTCGATCATCATCAGGTTGAATTCATCGAGTGCCTTAAGCGTCTCCATATCATCGAGCGTATAGGCGGAGTTCGCATCCACCATGAGTGGGATGTCGCCGAAACGGTCCCTGATGCTGCGGATCATTTCTACGTCGCGTCCGGGTTTGATCTTCACTTTGATCCGTTTGTATCCTTCGTCGACCTTCTCCTTCACTTTCTCGAGGAGGAGTTCATCCGTATCCTCAAGGCCTAAGGAAACACCGACGTCGACCTTCTCCTTTCTGCCTCCGATGGCTTCGGCAAGCGTCATGTCATTCTGCTTGGCGTAGAGGTCCCAGACGGCCCCTTCAATTGCCGATTTGGCCATGTTGTTCCGCTTGAACGGTTTGAACTTTTCCCATACGTCATCCGGATGGGTGATTTCCTCATGGATGACGATCGGTGCGAAATACTTCTTCATCGCGATGATTGAGGCGTCCATGAATTCTTCGGAATAGAGCGGGTCCTCTCCGGAGACGCATTCCCCGAAGCCGGAACGGCCGGCGTCGTCTATCGCTTCTACAATGGTGATGTGGCGATCCTGCTGTGTGCCGAAGCTCGTCGTGAATGGTGTCTTCATCTTCATCAGGAGCTGATGCAGTTTGATTTCTTTAATATTCATTAGTTCTTCCTCCTATACTGGACCCCAGTTTATTGCTACAAGTACAATTATATAGATAATGCCGAGGACATACCAGATAAGTACAAGCGGTAGGGCGAACCTGAACCATTTTGTATATGGAACGCCTGCGATGGCAAGGTTTGCCATCAGGACGCCGGACAACGGTGTGATGATGTTGGTGAAGCCGTCACCCATCGTATAGGCCTGTACGGCAATCTGGCGCGGGAAGTCCATGATGTCTGCAAGCGGAGCCATGATCGGCATGACGATGGCGGCCTGGCCGCTGCCGGAAGTGACGATCAGGTTGAACAGGCCGTTGGCGATGAACATCATGATCGCCCCCATTGTGCTTGAGAAGGGATCCATGATGATGGCCATGAAATTGACGATACTGTCCAGGATCATGCCCTGCTCGAGCAGCACTACGATGGAACGGGCCATCCCAATGATGAGGGCACCGTAGAGAACGGTATTCGCCCCTTCGATGAAAGTGGATATCATTTCATTCACATGGATTCTGCCGATGAGTGCCGTGGCCACCATGATGACGAGGAAGACGGCAGACATTTCACCGAGGCTCCACTCCGCCACGAATACACCTGTGACATAGGCGCCGATGCCGCCTGCCAGGGCAAGCAGCACGAGGATGTGCTTCAGTTTCATATCCTGCTGACCGAGACCTTCAGCCTCCTTGGGGTTTTTTGGGAAGGGGTTGCCCTTCAGTATGCTGCGTTCCGGGTCCTTCTTGATGCGGTTCGCATACCAGATGACATAGGCCATGGTGGCAGCAAGCGTGATGAGGTACATGACGACACGTTCAGGCGCGCCGGAGAATAGAGGGATTTCAGCGATTTCTTGGGCGAAGCCGATTGTGAGCGGATCGAGGATGGCCACACCGAAGCCGACATAGGCCCCGAGGTAGATGATCGATACACCGATGATCGCGTCCATCTTCATAGAGCGGGCAAGGATGATGCCGAGCGGGATGAAGGCGATAACCGCATTGACGATGATGCCGAGTGTGCCGAATATGGAGAACACGATCATGACGAGCGCGATGAGCAGCCATTCCTTATTCTTTGTGATGCGGATGATCTTAGTGACCAGTGCATCAATGGCACCGGTTCGTTCGATGACGGCGAATACACCGCCGATGATGAGAACGAGGAAGATCAGGTTCGCTGTACTGACGAGTCCCTCGACGATTGCGCTGAAGATATCGAGGAATCCGGCCGGGTTCGAATCGATGATGCTGTAGGTGCCTGGAATGATGACATCGATGCCTTCTGCAGACTGTTCGGTTTCAAAGGTTCCTGCTGGAATTATGTATGTAGCTGCTGCTGCCAGCACGAGGAAGAAGAAAAGTATCGCGTAGGCATCCGGGAGGCGGAATCCCCTCTTTTCGCGTTTTCCATCCTTTTCTTCAGTCGAATCATTGTTGCTCATAATCAAATACCCCCTTGTTTGAATTTTCAAGTAATTTATAATGTATTATAAGGAAGAGTGAATGATTATTCAATGGTTTGTATGAAAGGAGATAAAAACGTGATTGAGGAAAAAATGAAAGAAGTTTTCGAACATATGCATGCGCACCCTGAACTGAGCTATGAGGAGACGGAGACGACGGCGTACATATACGACTACCTGGAGGGTGCTGGATTCAGCCCTGTCAAATTCAGCAATACGACGGGGCTCTACTGTGATGTCGGGAATTTTGACGAAGGCAATCCAATCATAGGCATCCGGGCGGATATAGATGCACTGTTCCAGGAGGTGGATGGCGTCAAGCAGGCCAATCATTCCTGTGGACATGATGCGCACACTTCGATGGTCATCGGTACGATGCTGAAAATAAAGGATGACCCTGCGCTTGAATCGAGGGGCGTGCGCTTCATTTTTCAGCCCGCAGAAGAGGTCGGGACGGGCGCACTGTCGGTCGTGGACGAAGGCGTCGTGGATGACCTGGACTACTTTTTCGGCATCCATTTGCGACCGATAGAGGAGGCAGTCAATGGATTTGCCGCGCCAAGCATTGAACATGGGGCTGCAGGATCGGTTGAATTCAAGATCGTCGGGGAGGATGCGCATGGTGCGAGGCCGCACCTGAACCATAATGCCATTGAGGTCGGTACGGATATCGTCAATATGCTCTCCAAAATACACATCAATCCTATCATCCCTTCCTCGGTCAAGATGACGCGCTTCCTCGCCGGAGGCAAGTCGCTGAACATCATACCGGGGAGTGCGGAATGCGGGATTGATATGCGTGCGCAGACCAACGAGCAGATGGAGAAGCTGAAAGAGCGCGTCTTCACCATTTTGAAGAATATCGAGGAAATATATGATGTGAAGATCGAAGATATGGAGTTCTCCGGCATTGTTGCGAGCGAGAGTCACCAGGACGCAATTGATGTACTCCGCAACTCGATTGTGGATGTGCTTGGAGAGGAGAAGTGCCTTGAGCCGATCATTACAAGTGGCGGGGATGATTTCCACTACTATACGGTCAAGATGCCGGAATTGAAAGGTGCCATGCTCGGGCTCGGCTGTGATCTGAAGCCGGGGCTCCATCACCCGAATATGACGTTCGAACATTCTGCGCTGGCAAACGGGGCGGAGATACTGTACCAGGCGATATTGAATGTAAAATGATCCGTGGAAAGAGGGGATGGCATGATGAGGAGGATTATTTTATTGATGATTCTCGTCCTTGGAGCATGCAGCAATGAAGCGGCGAGCAATGGTCCCGATACGGGGGAAGGGGAAACATTGGCAAAGAACTTGGAGACGCCATGGATGATCGAGAAGACGGAAGAAGGATTCTATATTTCCGAAAGGGGAGGCACCCTGAAGCTGGTGAGTGACGGTGAAGTGACTGTTCAGCCCCTTGAACTCGACCGGGAAACCAATGCTTCAGGAGAAGGGGGCCTGCTAGGATTCATCGTGCACCCGAACGACACCGAGACCGCCTTCCTCTATCATACATATTCGGATGATGGAGAGAAGAATCGGGTCGTCGAGATGAAGCGGGAGGGCTCTGCATGGTCAGAATCCGGCGTCATCGTTGAAGATATTCCCGGAGGGACTATCCACAATGGCGGCAGAATGGATATCGGACCGGATGGTCACCTCTACATCACTACCGGTGATGCCGGTAATGGGGAGTACAGCCAGGACACAAACAGTCTGGCTGGGAAGATATTGAAGGTTGCCCTAGATGGTTCGATTCCGGAGGACAATCCTTTTGATAATGAAGTGTTCAGCTACGGCCATCGTAACCCGCAGGGGCTGGCATGGGATGAAAATGGGACCCTCTATGCTACAGAACATGGACCAAGCGGACATGATGAAATCAATGTCATCAAGCCGGGTGCCAATTATGGATGGCCGGTGGTTAAAGGCGATGAAGAAGAAGCGGGGATCGAAACTCCGTTGTATCATACGGGATCTGATACATGGGCGCCCTCGGGCATTGCCTATGACGGTGAGACGCTTTATATCGCAGCACTTAGGGGCAGTGAGGTCATCGCCTTTGACCTGTCCTCTAATTCCGCTTCCACCTTCTATGATGAGGGCAGCCGTATGCGGGATGTACTTGTAGAAGACGGTCGGCTGTACACCATCACCAATAACACCGATGGACGGGGGGACCCATCAGAGGATGATGACCGGCTGCTTGAGCTGAAAATGGAATAGCTGAAGCCACGAAAAAAGGTCCTGACCATGGTCAGGACCTTTTTGTGGTTAAATGCTCTTATCCGCTTCGCCTGTTTCGTCGACGATGCCAAATGCATCTTCTTCCAGTTTACGGTTGTAGAGGAAGAGGATGATGATGGCCGCGATGCCTGCAGTCACAAAGTTCAAGAGGGCAAGCAGTGCAGCGACGCCGAGGTTCTTCGTATATGCCTTGAAGAGGCCCAGGAAGGCGATGGATTCCATCAGTACATAGCTGATTGCGATGTCACCGATGGACAACCCCATGATATAGATGACGATGCCGACGATGGCGAACACGAGACCTATTGTCTTGGGGTTGAATTGGCCACGCTCCGTTATATGGCCATCATACATCTGTCCACCAAGGTAGAATGTACCGAAGGGTACGAAGCCCAGTAATGGGATGTCGAGATTCTTCTTCTCTGCAACGCGGAACAGGAAATACCCCTGAAGCAGCCATTTGACGATGCCAAGCAGGAAAAAGAAGATTGCCAGCAATATGCCGATGATGGCGAGGCCTGCAAAAAGACCGAAAATTTCCATACGTAATCACATCCTTCAGTGAAATTATACCATATACCGATATCGGTATAAAAGAAAAGCAGGCCATGGGCCTGCTTTATTTATCTGCCATATCTCCGGTAGTTTCTGGCGTTTATCTTTTCGGCACTACGGTATGCATCAATGACGGCATACAGCCATACGATTGGCAGGAACACGTAGCCGATAAGGATTATAGTCAGGGCTCCGTTGATCACCTGCAACAGGATGATGAAGACCCCTTTTAGGATCTGCCCATTATAGATCTGGCCGAGACCGTTGATCAGGGCGCTCAATACTGCTGCAACACCTGAACTTTTTTGTGACGGCATATATTCACTCCTCAATTATTCTTAACTTTTATTATTTACCCGTTATTCCTTGTCCCTAAACTTATGCTCACGTTCTCTGCCGCCCGGCATCCTGAATGGCCACCAGTTGCCGCGGCCGAATGTGATTACGAAGGCCGGCACGAGAAGCGGCAGTACGATGAAGGCATAGAATAGCAGGGCGAAGATGATGATGCTTGCGACCTGGATCAGAATGATCATGCCGGATGGCAGCAGCGCGGCAAACGTACCGGACAGGATGATGACTGCAGTGATGACGACACCACCCATGCGTCTGATGGACTGTTCAATGGCATCGCGTATACTGCGTCCGGTCAGTTCCTCCCTGAACCGGTCTATGATGAATATGGAGTAGTCGATGCCGAGTGCCGCGAATATGATCAGACTGAAGAATGGCACAGCCCAGTTCAATTCACCGTAGCCGAAGAATCCAAGCAGCCATTGTGTGATGGTGACGGAGGCGAAATAGGTGATGAATATGGAACTGATCATTGAAATCGGCAGGATCAGGGATCTGAAGATGATGGCAAGGATGACGAACAGTGTCAGTATGAATATCGTTACGACACGATTGTAGTCATCATTGGAAATCTGGTTCAGGTCCCGGTTCATGCTTGTTACACCTGAGAAGTAGGATTCTGTGGATTCCCGGTCGAGACGCTGAAGTTCCCCGTCGACCGTCTCTTCAATCTCATTCAGTGTCGCCATGGCTTCATGGCTGTATGGGTCATCAGCCAGAATGACGTTCATGATCAATGCTTCATTATCGCCGAATGCATACTGATCGGCAGCATCCTGGATGTCATCGTTGTCTATGAAGGACTGCGGCACGTGTATGCCGGTCTGGTCGACGGCTTCGTTTTCGCTGATCTCACCAAGTAGGGTGGACACTTCTTCGAGTCCATCCTGAATCTCATCGATGCCTTCGGCGGAATCGCGCAATCCATTGGAGAGCTCCGTCAGCTGCTCGTTGGCGGCTGTCTGCTGCTCATTCATCTGTGTATTGGCGGCTGCGACTTCCCCGGAAAGGGTGGTCAACCCTTCCTGAACTTGTGACAGCTGCTGGGCAGCGCCTTCAACATCTCCGGTCTGTGTCATGTACTCGGTGATCTGGCCGATATTGCCGTTGATTTCATCGATGCCGGATTCGAGTTCGGAAAGGTCTCCCCCTCCCATGTCATTATTGGCAAGGCTGTCGCTCGCATCAGTCAGTCCTTCTGATATGTCACTCAGCCCGTCCTGCATATCAGCAATGCCTTCATTGGCCTGTTCAAGCTGATTGCGGACACCAAGATCTTCAATCTCTTCACCTGCCGGACGTGTGATGGTCTGCACTTCCTGTACACCTTCAAGGCTTGAGACTGTGGAAGCCACGGCATCAAGTCTTGAGAGGCTTTCCTGGGTCAGCAGATCATCACCGTTCGAGACGATGACCCGGACAGGGAAGAGCTGGCCTTCATCGAAGTTCTCACTGACGACGTTGGTGGCATGTACTGCAGAGTACTCATTGTCCAGTTCCTCGATGGAATCGAAGTTCACTTCGTCATCATAGAAGAGCGCGACTGCTATCAGTATGGCGAAGATGGAGAAGATGATGCGTGTCGGATATTTCAATGAGAAGATGCCGAGCGGCGTCCACAGCCTGCTTTCCTTGAATTCCGTCTTCTTGATGTTCGGCCAGAATATGTACTTGCCGAGCAGGTGCATGAGGGCGGGAAGCAGGGTGAAGAGCGACAGCAGCAGGAAGACGACACCAAGTGCCACGCCGACTGCCGAGCGGTATATCTCGAAGTTTGCAAAGTAGAGTACACCGAATACGATCGCACCTGAAAGTCCGCTGATGAAGACCGTCTTGCCGCCGGTGGAGAAGGTGCGGATGATAGCATCGTACTTGTCGTGATGCTCGAGCTCCTCCTTGAAGCGGTTGAGCAGCAGTATACAGTAGTCGGTCCCGATGCCGAACAGGATGACGATCAGGAAACTCTGGGTCTGTGGCGAGATCGGAAACCCGAACCATTCCACAAACCAGGCAACGAACGACTGTCCGATCAGATAGGCCACACCGACTACCGCTACAGGTATGAAAGGTGTGACGATGGAGCGGAACATGAGCAGCAGTACTGCTACGACGATGATCACAGTAAACATTTCAGTGGACTGGATGCCTTCCATGGCATCCTGCTCCACCGTATTCTGGATCAGTTCATTGGAAGTCATGGAAGTGTCGGCTTCGGTCGGATTCATCTCCTCGATGGAATCTGCGACACCACCGATGTCATTGACCGGACCGACATAGTCCATTGGAATCATGATCACGCCATTCCCATCGTTGATGAAGTTTTCCTGCACATCATCTTCAAAATCGAATGGGTTGATGACATTTTCAACACCTTCCACCGATTCTATCTCATCGATGTATGAAACGATGTCGGATTCATGTGGCATGACCTCGCCATCGAATTCCAGCACAAGCGACATTGTTTCCTTGTCCTGATCGTATTCTTCAAGGAACTGCCGTGCCTGTTCACTTGGAGAATCATCGGACAGCTGGACGTCCCCCTTCTCTGCAGCCAACTGGGTAAGGTTTGGAGCAAGGATATAGGTTGTTACGGCAAAGATCAGCATCAATGCTGTAATCGGCCATTTGAACTTAAGAATGTGTTTCATCGTCTATACCTCCAGGTATGTATTTCAATATTGTAAGTGTGGCATCGTGCAGGGTGCGTGATTCTTCCCGGGACAGCTCCCCGACATCTTCACTGATCTTTTTAAGTATGTTGTCCATGAACTCCTCGAGGAGTTCCTCAGCCTCCCGGGTCATATAGATCAGTTTGGAGCGCCGGTCATTTGTAAGTTCATTCTGCTTGACCGTCACCAGATTCTTCTTTTCAAGCTTTTTGATTGTATGTGTGACGGCACTCCTCTGCACATTCATCTCTGAGGCAAGCGCAGAGGGTGTTGCATGGCCTTTGAGGTAGATATATTTGATGATGTCCATCTGGGTCTTCGAAATATGCATGCGCGCAACGGAATCCGTCACGTCACTGAAGACCTTCGTATAGCCATAGCCATATATATCCCTCAAGTTATGTACGATGTCATTTTCCCTTTTCATATTATCGATCCCCGCCTGATTGTTGAGCATGCTCAACTAATTGAAACATTCCATATTCTATCACGCAGGAAGAGTGGGGTCAAAAGATAACCTGTGACAGTTTTGTAAATGATGCAGCATGGACAAATGGCAACAAAAAACCCCTCCTGAGTAGGAGGGGAGTACTTGATGCTATCTGTCCCAGACCCTGTGGCCTTTGACCGCTTCGAGGAAGCCGTCGAGGTCCTTTTCAATGTCTGCGACACCTTTGTCGTCCTTGGTGAAGGAGAGCATATCGAATATGTCGCCGGAATCAATGCCGTATCCGATCGCCTTCTTATGTTTATACGCAATTTCCAGGTTTTCGATAACCGGTGCAGGCGGCTTTTCTTCACCTTTCAATAGGATCATTGAATCGAAGAGTACACAGTGTACGGTATCGAATGTTTCATCCAGGGTGATGTCCCCGATCTTATATATCTTATCAGATATGAAAGTAACCTGCAGACCCTGTTCTTCGAGCTTGGATTTCGTTTCCTTCAATGTCTGCTCGGCGACATCCGGTGTCAGCATTACACCGACTGTGCGGGTTTCCAGGGAGAACTCGGTATTCTCCATGCTGAGGGCAGGGGAGCGTTTGGAGTAGGTGGACTCCTCCACTTCCGATGGTGCTTCCACACCGACCCTGTCGGCGACATACTCCGTCATATCACGGTCGATTTTGTTCAGCAGTTTGTATATGGCGTTCTCACGGATTTCCATATCACATTTGCCCAGTTCGAAGCTTAAGGCATCATATATATGCTGCCTTTCAGTCTCGGACATCGAATTCAGGAAAAGTTTGGCTTGGCTGAAGTGGTCTTTGAAGCTGTCGCTTCTGGCACGGACTTTTCTGCCTTCGACCTTTTCGCTGTAATGCTCATATCCACCTTTTTCCGGAGCCAGAGGTTCTGGCTGATTATTGTTTATCGTATTATTGGAATAGGATGTTTCGCCTTTATGGATGTACATCTGGTTGTAGCCATCGCGCTGGTTGTTGGCGAATGGACATACCGGGCGGTTGATTGGAATCTGGTGGAAGTTCGGCCCGCCGAGACGGATCAGCTGGGTGTCCGTATAGGAGAAAAGTCTGCCCTGCAGCAATGGATCATTACTGAAGTCGATGCCGGGAACGACATGTCCTGGGTGGAACGCAACCTGCTCAGTCTCCGCGAAGTAGTTGTCCACGTTCTGATTCAATGTCATTTTGCCGACGATCTGTACAGGCACTTCCTCTTCAGGCCACAGTTTGGTCGGATCCAGGATATCGAATTCCATTTCGAATTCATCTTCTTCTGGAATGACCTGCAGTCCAAGTTCGAATTCTGCAGGGATGCCTTTTTCGATGTTCTGCCACAGTTCCATGCGGTTGAAGTCAATATTCTTACCATTGATCATCTGTGCCTCATCCCATAGTACCTGATGGGTACCGAATTTCGGCTTCCAGTGGAATTTGACGAAGTGGCTTTTGCCCTCTGCATTGACCAGTCTGAACGTATGGACGCCGAAACCTTCCATCATGGCAAGGCTTCTTGGAATGGCGCGGTCACTCATCAGCCACATGACCATATGAGCACTTTCGGTATTCTCCGATACCCAGTCCCAGAAGGTGTTGTGGGCGGAAGCCGCCTGTGGGATTTCATTATGTGGTTCAGGCTTTACGGCATGGACGAAGTCGGGGAACTTGATTGCGTCCTGCATGAAGAACACCGGCATGTTGTTGGCCACGAGGTCGAAGTTGCCTTCTTCTGTATAGAATTTCGTTGCGAAGCCACGCACATCACGCGGGATATCCATGGAACCGCGGTTGCCGGCTACTGTGGAAAAACGTGTGAACACAGGAGTCTTCTTGCCGGGTTCGGTGAGGAACTTGGCACGCGTGTATTTTTCCAATGATTCATACACTTCAAACTCACCATGTACCGCAAATCCACGTGCATGGACGATACGCTCGGGAATCCGCTCATGGTCGAAGTGGGTCATCTTTTCACGGAAATGGAAGTCCTCCATCAGTGTGGGGCCGCGTTCACCGGCCTTGAGAGAAAACTCATCTTCGCTCACGGGTAACCCCTGGTTCGTGGTCAAAGGTGCTTCCTTCGTATTGTCGATCGTATCCCTTTGGTTCAGTTCATCTTTTTTCCTGGACATTAGAAAACCTCCTGGTAATTTAGACTCTATAGGAGTTTTACCCGGCTTCCTTCCACAAATAACACAAATATCGAAAAATTTAATGTTTTTGCCATATGAATTGTATGTATGTGACATGGAAATGCCCCGGCTTACTGAGCCGGGGCATCCATATCAGATTTTTACTTCAATCTCTTCCAGTAATTCTTTTTCCAGGCCGCTGTGTTCGGAAAGGAAATGCGTCATGCCCTTCCCGGAGATGATCTGGTTCATCTCCACCTGTTCAGGGTCGTCCTCGTTGTCGAATTTCAGGGCATGGACAACCAGTTCCGACAAGGCATCGTGGTCGTGCCCGTTTTCATGCAGATACACGAGCGGTTTGATGATGCGGTCGTTCGGGCCAAGCTTCCTGAGCACGCCCCGGCCGACACGGTCGAGATCATCGGAGAGGTATGGGTTTTTGAATCTGCCGATGATCTTGTCGATATACTGTGACTGCTCTGCCTGCGTAAAGTCATAGTTTTCTGTGAGGTAGAGGGTCGTTTCGTTGAGCACATTCCTCAGGAAGACGACAACCTCGTCATCCTGCATTGCTTCCGAAACGCTCGTGTAACCGAGCGTCTTTCCGTAATAGGCGATGGCGGCGTGTCCTGTATTTACGGTGAACAGCTTCCTTTCGATATAGGGCATGAGGTCGGGTACATAGTTCACGCCATCGAGTTTATCGTCCCCCATCCAATTGTCGGCTTCGATGACCCATTCGTAGAAGGGTTCGACTTTCACATCAAGGATGTTTTCATTCTTCTGCATCGGGACGATGCGGTCCACTGCAGAGTTCGGGAATCCGATGTTCGTGAAGGCGTGGGTACCGACTTCAGCAGCAATGGCGGCTTTCAGCGTATCTGTGGCAAGCACGGCATTTTCACATGCGATGATGTTGAGAAGCTTCCCTTCACTGCGCTTTTCCAGGTGGGGCGCGATGGTTTTTGCGATGATCGGCAGGATGTTGACACCGACCGCTGTCGTAATGATGTCCGCTTCCGCTATAGCCTGGGCCAGGTTCTCTGCATCCTTTGCAGTGTTGATTCCGGCCACTCCGCTGATTTCATAGGCGCCGCCATTCTCTTCGGCGATGTGCACAGTATATTTCCCATCCCTGTTCAGCGCATCTATGATCTCCTCATTGACGTCTGCGAATGTGATTTCATATCCGTTATCATGCAGTACTTTGCCGATGAACCCACGGCCGATGTTTCCGGCACCAAAATGAACGGCTTTCATATCATATCTCCTCATTTTCAAAGAGTGCGATGATTTCATCGGCAGAAGAGGCATTGATGACCTGCTCGGCGTTTTCTTCTTCCGAGAAGAGCACTGCTATTTTTTGGAGCATATCAAGATGTTCGTTGTCCTTGCCGGCAATGCCGAGTACGACCTTGGCTTCATTCCCATCAAAGTCGACACCGCCCGGCACCTGTACGAGGGAGAGGCCGCTCTCGATGACGGAGGTCTTTCCCTCGTCTGTGCCGTGGGGGATCGCCAGACCATTCCCCATGAAGGTGGAGACGACCTTCTCCCGCTCCAGCATGGAATCGATGTAGGCCTCCTCGACGGCGCCCTGCTGTACGAGCAGCCTGCCGGCCATTTCGATTGCTTCCTCCTTCGATCCTGCAGTCTGGTCCATTAGAATGTTTTCCTTCTTCAACATGATGATCATTTCCTTTCTATTTATAGATTGTCCGTATCTGGTTCTTGATTACTTCGTCCATTATTTGAGGCTCTTCGAACAGTTTCTGGATATTCATGTGGTGCTCGCCGAACAGTACACTCAGCTCGCTGATCGTCTCGACTGCGAGTGTAGCTTCAGGCACAAGCAATACGATCTGGTGGTTGACGATCACCTCGTCCCCAAGGTGGTTCCTATCCTCTATACCTCCGCGATTGTGGATGAAAACCATCTGGTGGTGTCTGATGAGCGGAGATCTGACATGGGGATAGGAGAATCCATCTTCTCCAATGATGAAGCCTGTTGCTTCAAACCGTTCCTTCATCTGTCGGAGGATCCGGTGGATGTCTTCCTCTTCAATGGTCGTTTCCGAAGACAGGGCATCACGGACGGAGGAGAGGGCATCTGTATGGTGGTTTTGCTCAATGAAGGTGCGGTTGAGGTAGAGTTCCGAAACCTGGATGACGCGGTCAGGATTGACTTCTGCCATTGTGATGGTCCCCGCCGTTTTTGGAAGCGGGGCGGCATCCATGTGGCCAATCGCTTCTGAAATCTTCTTTTCGTCATTGGCATCAAGCAGGGGACTGACGAGTATATAGTTTTCAAGGTCGAGCGGCACTGTGCTCAACACCAGTTCGCCTTCATGGATATCCGTATCCCCGATTTCGGATATCGAGAGTTCCTGACGTATGAATATATTGTTGAATCTGCTCTTCAGCTGGTTCGCCAGGATCCGGCTTGTACCAATTCCGCTGGAGCAGACCGTCGTCACTTCAATCCTTGGATTGGCATGGAGGATGCCGCCGAAGTGAATGGTCAGGAAACCGATCTCCGATTCATTGAGGTTCTCCACTTTAAAGTGCTGGCGGAAGCATTCACCGACGATTTCGAACAGTGAGGGATAGCTTTCCTTTATCGAATCGAGCAAAGGATTGGCGGTGATGATGCCGGAGTCCATCCGATGGAGCGTGGGTTCGATGTGCAGTATCAGTCCCTCCTTGAGCTCAGGATAGGCATAGAAGGGATAGTTCATCCTCTGGCTCACCGAATCTATGAATGCACTGGTCAGCAGCTCTATGGAATAATCCTCATCAGCTTCCCGGGACTTTCTTCTGCTGCCCCGGAGGTGCATGCAGATGAAATAGACCTCCTCTTCCGGGAATCTGATGGAAAATTCTTCTTCCAGCTTTTTCGTAAGAGCAAGCGATACTTCGAACTCCTGGGTATTCCACAGCTCATCTTTCAGGGACTGTTTGATTGAGATGCTTTGTGAATGTTCAGTACGGTCGATGGCGAGCACGATATGCAGCGTCAGATTCAAGTACGCATTTTCAGTCAGCTGATAGGGCAGCACCTCCAGCTCGTCCATGAGCAGACGCTCCACCTTGAAGATGGTGTCGGCCTCGAGCAGTTCCATGATGTTGCTGTTTACGAGGGAGGTGAAGACGAAGTTGTTCTCGATGACAGAGTAGATGCTGTTCGAGTTGAGCTCATTGACCATCATGTCGGCCAGGAAATTCTGTTTATTCAGTCCGTCTCCGACGAGCTGTATACCGATGGCGCGTGTCTTCCTGATTTCAAGGCCCGACGCCCCAAGGGGTGCAGTCATCTGTTCGATCAGCTCATCTACCTTGTGCTCGCTCACCCCGAGTTCCACGGCGAGGGCACTCTTCTTGAGGCCTTCCGGATTCAGCATCAGATTATAGATGAGTGCTACCTTCTTCTCTTCATTGCTCAAATCCTTGGCCGCATGCGTATTGATGAAAGTGGTGAGTGCATCGATGTCATCCGGGCCAAGTTCGAGCTTTACGCCTTTTCTGTACTCCCTGACCAGTTCCATGCCGAGCTGGCCAAGCGTATCGGTGACGTTCTTCAGTTCCCGGTGGATGGTCCTTGAGGACACCCCCAGGGTGTCTGCGAGTTCCTTGATGAGCAGAAAGGCGCCATTATGATAGATGAGCTCGTTGATGATTTTTTTCTCCCGAGAACTGATCATAATGGTACCTCCTTGTATTCATCCCTATTTCTGATGTTTCTTGAGTTCTTCCGTCAGTTCATCATACTTCGGACTGTTGAGGAAGTTGTCGACCGAGATGTGCTTGGCCTCCGGTACTTTGCTTTCGGCTCTTTCGGTCAGCGTCTTCTGTGTGATGATGATGTCTTCATCGCCCTTCAGCTGGTTGATGGCGGAATTCGTGACATCGATGTCGAGTCCTTCTTTCTTGAACTTATTCTTCAACATACCCGCACCCATGGCACTTGAACCCATGCCGGCATCGCAGGCGAAGACGATCTTGTCGACTTGACTGTAGTCGAACGCTGCATCAGATGCTTCTGCACTGTCCGTTACAGCACCTTTCTGTTCCCTTTTGAGCTCTTCGGTCAATTCGTCATATTTCGGGCTGTTCAGGAAGTTGTCGACCGAGATATGCTTGGCAGTAGGTACTTTGCTTTCGGCCCTTTCAGTCAATTTCTCCTGTGTGATGATGATGTCCTCATCGCCCTTCAGCTGGTTGATGGCGGAATTCGTGACATCGATGTCGAGCCCTTCTTTTTTGAACTTATTCTTCAGCATGCCGGCGCCCATGGCACTTGAACCCATGCCGGCGTCACAGGCGAACACGATTTTGTCCACCTTGCTGTAGTCGAACGCTGCAGCTTCTGCAGTTTCCGTCTCAGCAGCCTCAGCCTGTGTCAGGGAGCCTGCAACGGAAGATTTCCTGCCTTTGGTCGCTTCCATCTTCTCCGTCGCTCCGACAATGTCATCGTCGGGCTGGCGTGTGAATTTCAGAATGAGTGAAGCTACGATGAAGGATACGAGTGCGGCTGCGAATACGCCGAGGAACATGATCAGATGTTCGCCCCTTGGCGTCATGGCGAAGTAGGCGATGATGCTGCCAGGTGCCGGAGGACCGGATAGACCGAAACCGAACAGACTGAAGGTGAAGATGCCTGTGGCGCCACCGAGTATTGCGGCGACGACGAGCAGCGGTTTCATGAGGATGTACGGGAAGTAGATCTCATGGATACCACCGACGAACTGGATGATGGCAGCACCCGGTGCAGTGGCACGTGCAGTCCCCTTGCCGAAGACCATATAGGCGACCAGGATGCCGAGGCCGGGACCGGGGTTGGATTCGAGCGTGAACAGGATGGAACGTCCTGCTTCCTGGACCTCTTCTGTGGCCAGCGGTGTCAGAACACCATGGTTGATGGCATTGTTCAGGAATACGACTTTGGCCGGCTCGATGAATATGCTCGCCAATGGCAGGAGGCCCGCTTCAACGACGATGTCGACGAGCCTTCCGAGCATGTTCGTCAGCCAGGATACGACAGGGCCAAGACCATAGAAGCCGAACAGCGCGAGCAGGAAGGCCAGGATGCCGGCAGAGAAGTTATTGACGAGCATCTCAAGCCCTTGGCGGATGCGCGGTACGAGCGCCCGGTCGACCTGTTTGATCAGATAGCCGCCGAGCGGCCCCATGATCATGGCGCCGAGGAGCATCGGGGAGTCGGGGAATGCTGTGATGATACCCATCGTTGCAGTCGAACCGACGACTCCGCCCCGGACGTCGTGGACGAGCTTACCACCGGTGTAGGCGATGAGCAGCGGCAGGAGGTACGTGATCATCGGGCCGACCATGCCGGCGAGGTCTTCATTTGGCAGCCAACCGGCTTCAATGAATAGTGCGGTAATCAGACCCCAGGCGATGAAGGCGGCGATATTCGGCATGATCATGCTGCTCAGGAACGAGCCGAATGCCTGGACCTTACGGGAGAATCCTTTCTTTTCTTCGGACATAAGTGTCACCCCTTGTGAATATTTAGTGTAATTCAATGATAATCCTAAAAGTGAGCGCTTACAATATAAACAAAAAGCGGGTTTGTCACGCAATGTGTGACAAAACACATGTTATGGATTAAAAGACAGGCTGCGTGGTGGTATACTGGAAGAAAAAGGAGGACATTTCATGTTCGATTATCAGGCAAAATATAAAAGGAATGGCACAGGCTCTCATATGAAAACGTTCTGGCTGACAGTGCTCGCAATTATACTGATGTATGCGGCCGGTCTTCTGTTCTTTCTGGTGATGTTGCTGCCAGCTTCATTCATCGACAGTGGCATCATCATTCTATGGATTTTTGCGGTTGGATTCCTTTTCCTGCTTGCAGGAATCTTCCTGTTATATCCCTTCAGCGTAGGGGTGCTGCACTATTATGCCTGCACCTATCTTGGGCGTGAGTTCGGTTTCCGGGAAGCATTCAAAGTGTTCACAAATGGCAGATACAGCAAAGTGATCAAGCTGGGGCTGCTTGTACTGGTCGCCTATTTCGTAATTTCTTTTCTACTCGGCCTCCTCATGCAGATTATACTGATGGCGATCAACACGCCGCTGATCACGCTGGCGGAGACATTGGAGCAGGGGAGTGGATTGTCGGGCACCCAGGTTGGTCTGGTCATCGGAGTGGTCCTGCTCAATTTCCTGGTGGTGATGCTTTCATACATCCCTTATATACTGATCGCCATCTACATGTTCCTTGTCTATATGGCCTATGTCGACCAGCCGCTCATTCCCACAACCGATAAATTCAAAGTGGCATGGGATGTCATGTTCCGCAGTGGGGAGCGCATATGGAAGCTGCTCTTCAGCAATTTCCTGCTCTGGCTGATCCCGCTCGCCATCTACCTCATATTCATCATGGCAGCGATAATGCTCGGCATTTTCGTAAATGAATTCGCCTTCCCCATACTCATGGTGACAGGGGCGCTCCTGATGGTTGCAGTATATGCCGTGGTGATGTACTTCATGGTCGGCAGCATCACCGCATACTATTTCAAGGGCCGTGATACACTCGACCGTGAATACCGCCGGGTACACCAAGCGTGAATCCCGGACGAAGATTGAAACAGCTGTTTCAATCTTATTTTTTGTCTTGAAATAATATTTGAGAGGAGTAAAATTGCTGTAATGCTTAAAAAGAGGTGAAGACATGAGTGAAAACAGCAAAGGCATAATTTTTGCCCTCGGGGCATATCTGATATGGGGCTTCCTGCCCATCTACTGGAAGCAGGTTGAACACATCTCTTCCTATGAACTGATCGCCCACAGGGTCCTGTGGGCCTTCGTATTCATGATTGTATTCATCCTCGTCACCAACAGGATGCATCTATTCTACAAGGACCTGAAATTCATCTTCCGGGATGGGAAGAAGATCGTTGCACTGTTTGCCGCTTCAGCCGTCATAACCACCAACTGGCTGCTTTACATCGTCGCTGTGAATAACGGACATATCCTGGATGCGAGCCTCGGCTACTACATCAATCCATTGATCAGCATATTGATCGGTTTCGTCATCCTGGGGGAGCGTTTCTCAAAATTACAATGGGTGGCAATCATCATCGTCTTCCTCGGTGTTACATACCTGGCTGTGGGTCTCGGATCCGCGCCATGGATCTCCCTTTCCCTGGCGCTGTCGTTCAGCATTTATGGCCTGATCAAGAAGGTCATCAATATGGACGCGGTATTCGCGCTGGCCGTCGAAACATTCGTCCTGGCGCCATTCGCCCTCGTCTACATACTGTTCCTTGAAGGGAGTGGCGGAGGGAACTTCGGCATCAATGCAGACAGTCTGGTCATGATGGGTACAGGGGTGATTACAGCGGTTCCGCTTCTGCTGTTCTCGCTTGGAGCCCAGCGCATCCGCCTGTCCCTGATCGGCATTCTCCAGTACTTCGCGCCGACGATCATGCTCCTGCTCGGTGTCTTCATGTATGATGAGTCATTTACGGACATCCATACGGTTGCCTATATACTGATATGGAGCGGCCTCGCCATCTACACCTTCAGCCGTATCCAGGAGATGCGCAGACAGTCGGCGAAGAAGCCGCGGCGGCGCGTCAGCCACTAGCATATTGTTAGTGAATTGAAATGATCCATGATATGATTTATGAAAAATCAGTGTTCTAAGGAGTAAGGGACTATGAAGGTTTCAAGATATCTGTTCGCAACCCTCACCGCCACAGCCATCCTTGCCGGCTGTCAGGAAGAGGAGACGCAGGATAATCAGAATAATATAGATGAAACAGCGGAAGAGGCGACACAGGAGTCACAGGAAACGGGCGCTACGGAGCGTTCATTGTCTGATATAGAGACGGATGATGAATCACTTTCCGAAGTCGTGGATAAAGCAGAGGAGATCGACAGCTATCAGGCTGTGCTTGATCTCGAAGCGGTCGTCGATGGGGGTGCCCCGGAAAAGCTGGCAGCGGACGTACGGTTCAAGGATGGCGATCCGCCATCCCTCCACCTGAAATCTGAGGGGGAGGACCGCACAATCTCAAAAGACGGGGAAACATACTACAACAATGGTACGGAATGGGTCGACATTTCCGATTCCGTCGGCGCAGACCAGCTCTATCATGTAACATACGAGAATGCCGTCCACTCATTTGCAGAGATCAAGGGCGAACTGGAGGCAGTCGAGGAGGACGATGCAGTCATCTATTCATTCGAAGGAGAGAATAATGACGTGTTCAAAACATTCGAATCGCTCTTCGCCGTAGAGTTTGGAGCCATTGATACTTCCGTCATACAGAATGATGTAGAAATTGTCGTCGGCAAGGAAGACAATCTCATCAGATCCATCGAGTATGATGCGGAAGGTGAAGATGCAGAAGGAGAATACGAGCTTTCAGGCGATGTCGATTTCACTTCATTCAATGATGTGGGGGAAATCGAACTGCCGGAAGCGGTGCAGTAGGAGGAAATCCCCTCCGGGACCATTGTCCCGGAGGGGATTTTTTCATCAGGAGAACTCGATGACAGGTTTGAGCGTTTCACCGGATTGGAATTAATATGTCTCTACTATTTTACTCTACCCTCTGGAGGAAGGGATTAAGCTCAAGTTAGTCTGCTTCAACAGCTCTCAAATAATGATCAGGGTGCCGGCGGGCTGAAGGTACTGGATTGACTGTGTAGGACTTATAGTATAGAATGCCTATAAGTTTAATATGAATTAATCCGACGGATGGCAATGGAAGATGATCCAAGGATACTTCCTATAAATACTGAAGGAGTGATACAGCATGGCCAAAATATATGTACTGCACGAAAACCCGGAATGGACCGACCACCTTTTCAAGCGGCTGGATGAACTGGGGCTGCCCTATGAGGACTGGCTTCTGTCGGAGGGCACGGTCGACTTGACTGCAGAACCGCCGGAAGGCGTCTTCTACAACAGAATCAGCGCGTCTTCACACACGCGGGGCAACCGCTATTCACCGGAGCTTACAAATGCTGTTCTTGCGTGGCTGGAGTACCACGGCCGTACGGTAATCAACGGCAGTCGGGCCCTGCAGCTGGAAGTGAGCAAGGTCTCCCAATACCTGGAGCTTGAAAAACATGGCGTAAAGACGCCGAATACGGTGGCCGCCGTCGGTAAGGACCAGATCCTGGAAGCGGCGAAACGATTCGAGGGAAAATCCTTCATTACAAAGCACAATCGTGCCGGCAAAGGTCTTGGCGTCCAACTGTTCGATTCCATCGAAGCACTCGAAGCATATGTCGGCAGTGAGGCATTCGAGGCGCCGGTGGACGGTGTGACCCTGCTCCAGGACTACATCAAATCGCCGGATGCCTCCATTACACGCTGCGAATTCGTCGGCGGTGAATTCGTCTATGCCGTCCGTGTCGATACTTCCGAAGGATTCGAACTGTGCCCGGCGGATGCATGTTCGATAGAGGACCTGTTCTGTCCAGCAGGGGAGCAGGAGGAAGCAGAGGCCCCGAAATTCAGGATCATCAGGGACTTTCATCATCCAATCCTTGAAAATTATAAGGAGGTGCTCGCGAACAACGGCATCAATGTTGCAGGCATCGAATTCATCCAGGATGAAGATGGAACCCTCTACACTTATGACATCAATACGAATACGAACTACAATAGTGATGCAGAAGCCGAAGCCGGCCAGTACGGCATGCTTGAACTTGCCAAGTTCCTCGGCCGAGAGCTTGAAGCGGCAGGGAAAGAAGAAGTGGGTAATCATAGATGATATAAAAATGCCTCATCCATGCAATATGGATGAGGCGTTTTTCATCTATTCATCATAGGCGTTCAGTGCATTGATGCCGTGGGCATACGCGGAACCGGCCTTCAATGTTGTTGCGACGAAGATGGATTCTGCAATCTCCTCTTTCGTGACGTCCATTTTTTTGGCATTTCCCGTATGGATCTCGATGCAGTAAGGACAGCCGGTCACATGGGCGATGGCGACAGCGATGATTTCCTTCTCTTTTGTTGTGAGTGCACCTTCCTGCATGGCAGCGGCATCGAACTGTTGGAATGCCTTATTGATTTCAGGTGTGACCTTATTGAGTTGGGCGAGGTTCTTAAGGCCCCCTTTGGCATAGAGGCTGTCGCCGTCGACTTCATCATAGGCGTCGAGTGCATTGATGCTGTGGGCGTATGCCGAGCCCGCCTTGAGGGCGGTGGCGACCATGATGGATTCGGCCATCTCCTCTTTGGAGCCTTCGAGCTTCTTCAAGTTCTTCACGTGGATATCGATGCAGTAGGGGCAGCCGGTCACATGGGCTACGGCTACAGCGATGAGCTCCTTAAGTTTTGCCGGGAGCACGCCTTCCGCCATCGCTTTCTGGTCGAACTGTCCGAATGCCTTCGCGGCTTCCGGGGCAAGCTTGTTGATTTCACCGAAGCGGTTCTTGTAGGACTGTTTGTATAGTACATCAGTAGTCATTTCATATCCTCCTAGTAGGTATTACATCAACTATATAGTATTGTAATCCATACCTCAAGGGAAGGATTATTCTTTTTCCTTTTTGAGCTTGACGAATCTGACATGCTCAATGAAGGAAGTGTGGATGACGCCGGCTTCATCCTTCTCGACCAGCCTGAGCTCCTGATTGGATGCGTCACCGATGGGAATCACCATCTTTCCCATTGGAGCAAGCTGACGGATGAGGGAAGGAGGGACTTCCCGTGCGGCGGCCGTCACCATGATCCTGTCATATGGAGCGTGTTCCTCCCATCCGAGATGGCCGTCCCCATAATGGAAATGGATGTTGGAGAACCCTTTCGCTTTTAATCTGTCCTTGGCCTGCTCATGTAGTGCACCGATCCTCTCAACGGTAAAGACTTCTTCTGAAAACTTCGCCAGCAGGGCAGTCTGGAAGCCGGATCCTGTTCCGACCTCGAGCACCCTGCTGTCCGATTGGAGGTCGAGATGCAATGTCATCTCGAGCACAAGGGAGGGCTGGGATATCGTCTGCCCGTGTCCGATGGGGAAGGGCACATCCAGTCCTGCCTCCTCCTTGTACTGTTCCATGAACCTGCTCCGGTCGAGTGCGTGGAAAAATGCAGTAATCTCTTCTTCGGTATACTTCATGGCATTCACCTTCCTTTTAGGATGGATGTCCTTGCGACCTGTGTATGAATCACCTGAGTGGGGTCAGATAGGCTTCAATGAGATCGCGGTTCTCTTCCAGTTCAGGAGGCAGTGAAAGGTCCTCCCCAAGTGATTCGACGGGTTCATCGATGGCGAATCCAGGACCATCTGTCGAAACTTCCACTGTAATGCCGCCGACGGTGGTGATGTAGAGGGCCTTGAAATAATAGCGGTCGATGAGACCGGAGTTCTTCCAGTTTTCCTTGTCCACACGCTCCTCGATCTCCAGCAGCTCCGCTTCATCCTCGACGCGCAGGGAGAAGTGATGCACACTGCCATAGCCCTCCTTTTCAAGCTGGGTGGAGCGCTGTTCGATGACATAGACGCTGTCTTCACCGACATTGATTTCAGCTTCCGTCGAATCGTCGGTGAAATCCCCCTGCACCTCTCCACCGAGAAGCTCCAGAAACTGGACCATCGGCTTGATGTACTGGACAGTCAACTCTACTGTTCCGATGGAAGTGATTGCATGCGCCTGTGGGATGTCGGGGTGCATGTTTGGGGTGGGGTGACCGCTGCTCTGATCGACAATGAGCGCGAGGCGCTGCTTCTCATGATCCTCGAATTTCATGATGGTCTTTCCGAACTGCTCGATGATGCCTTCATGATAGACGCCATGCGTTTCGAAGCGTCCCTTGAAGAATTCCAGTGATTCCTTTGAGGGCACCCGGAAATAGGTTCTCGAAATGCTGTTGGTGCCGGCCTGGAATTTTGGGGCGTTGATGATATTGAAGAATGTGATGTCGGAACCGGGCGTCCCCTCATAATCTGCATAGAACAGGTGATACATGCTGGTATCATCCTGGTTGACCGTCTTTTTGACGAGGCGCAGACCGAGGATATTGGTATAGAAGTCATGGTTGTCAAGGATTTCCTTCGTGATGGAGGAAACATGGTGGATGCCTAGTACTGTCATAAGTATCGCTCCTTCTGAATCATTTGTTATTATTATATAATAGTAATAGGGTAAACTCTAACAAAGGAGGATATTACAGTGGAACATCTATTTATAAAAGCGAAGAACAACAAAGAGAATACTTTGATACTTTTCCATGGCAGCGGGGGCAGGGAAACGGACCTGCTGGAAGTGGCTGCAATGGTCGACAGCTCGGCGAACATCCTCGCATTGCGTGGGGATGTCGAAGACAGCGGCCAGGTACGCTTCTTCAAGAGGGACGGCAAGGGGCATGATGAGGAAAGTCTCAGGACCGAAGGGGAAAAGGTCGCTGAACTGCTGCGGGACCTTGCTGCAGAGTATGGCCTGGACCTCTCTAAGGCCGCCTACATCGGCTACTCGAACGGTGCAAACATGGCAGCCCATATGCTGCTCAACCACGACATTCCGGTTGCCGGAGCAATGCTGATGCATGGGGCCTACAAAAGCGGGCAGGTCGGGGATGTCGACCTCCTCGGAAAGAAGGTGCTCATGACGGCGGGCGCGCGGGATATGGTCGCTACAGCAGGGGAAGCCTATCAGCTGAAGCAGAAGCTGGAACTGAAAGGCGCCACGGTTGATGTGAAACTGACGGATGGTGGACATGAGATCGTTTCAGAAGAACTCATGGAGGGGCACATCTGGTATCTGCGGGTGAAGTGAGGACGGCCTCACTTCAAGTATGTTTCTTCCAGGTAACGTTTCAATCCGTCTTCATCACACGTGAATTCGGTGATGTCATCAGCTGCCGCCTTGACGGCATCTGTAGCATTCTTCATGGCGGTCCTGTGTCCGGCTTTCTCGAACAGCGGCAGGTCGTTCATCGAATCGCCGATCACGTGGACATCCTGGAAGCTGATGTTGAAGTGCTCGAGCAGCGTGGCTGTTCCGGTCGCCTTGTCGCGGCCCTTCAGCATCACTTCTGCGTTGTGGATGCTTGTCGTATACAGCGAATAGTCGGATTCATCCTGCCTGTCCTTCAGGTAGTCGTACCAATCCTTTATCTTCTCGAGGTCGGTACTGAAGAAGAACAGCTTGACGACGTGGTCGAACGGAAGCTCCTCGACCCACTGGGTCTTGCTGTTCATCGTATCCTGGGCGAACCGGTATTCGAAGTCCTTCATCGTTTCAGGCTGATCCCGGCTGATGTCGGCAAATGAATATTCCTGATCCTGGAGGAGCGTCCTGCTCGAATTTTCCAAAGTGTGGACCTCGTAATAGACTTCCCGTTCCCTTGCGGCTTCGATCATCCGTTCGACGAAATCCGGTTTGAAGGAAGCGGCATCGACAAGTTCGCCGCCGATGTAGATGCCCATGCCGCTCGCAGCAACATAGCCGTCGAGTGGGCAGTGTTCGGGGGTGATGCTGATGATTTCATGACTGGTCCTGCCCGTTGCAAAAAAGATATGCATCCCCCTTTTTTTGAGTTCGGCCAGTGTATCCACAAGATTGAGGGAAAACTGGCCGCTGTGGTCCAGTATCGTGCCATCCATATCGAGCGCTAATGCTTTCATCTTCATTCAACTCCATTATTTTTTAATTGTTCTGATCATCGGCTTCCAATTGTGTTAAAATATTCATATTATTTTATTATTATAAATGTGGTGATATTATGACACAAACAGCCCTCAAGCGGTCCATCATGGATGGATTGACGATCGGCATGGGATATCTTCCCGTGGCGGTCGCATTCGGAATCACCGCAAAACCGCTCCTTTCATTTTTTGAAACGGTATTGATGAGCTTCATGGTATACGGAGGCGCCAGCCAGTTCCTGGCCCTTCAGATGCTCACTTCAAGTGGGGCGGCAGCCATCGTCATTGCGGTGTTCATACTCAATTCAAGGCATTTCGTCATGGCCTTCAAGGTCAATTACGACCTGAAGCACGAGTCGTTTCCTAAACGGCTGATACTGTCATCATATGTGACGGATGAATCATTTGCAGTCACCGCCAACAATGATGAAGACCAGCATACGTTCATGAACTATTTCGCCACATTCTTCATCGCCTATGCCTTTTGGGTCGCCTTTTCCGCAGTCGGCTATCTGGCCGGTGAATGGATGAGCGAAGGACTGATCCTGGCAAGCGGCATCGCCCTCTATGCTCTGTTCATCGCGCTGCTCATACCTGCGGTGAGAGTCCATTACAAGTATGGCATCGTTGCGGTTCTCGGCATGGTGATGCATTATGTCATGAGCATCATCCCGTCTGTGCCTGCAGGGGTTGCCATCGTCGCTGCCATTCTGCTTGCTGCATTGATGGGCGTCATCCTGGAAAGACTGGAGGTATTCAATTGATTCTGCTCATCGCCGCCCTTTTTGCTGCCACCATCATAACACGTATACTGCCGGCATTTATCATAGGCAAGTTCTCCCTGCCGGAGTGGATTGTTACATACTTGAATTATATACCCTATGCCGCCCTCGGGGTACTGATTTTTCCTGGAATCCTCACTGCTGTGGAGCGGCCGGTCCATGGGCTGCTCGGCGGCATATTCGCAGTCATGCTTGCGGTGCTCCGGGTGCCGCTCTTCTTCATTGTGCTGGGAAGCATCGTTTTCGTTTACATCATCATGCTATAGAAGGATGCCGTAAAAATGAATGAATTCATATTTATCTTCGCAAATATCATATTGCCGATCGGACTGATTGTGGCGACGGGATATATCATCCAGCTCAAATTCAGTCTTGACCGTTCGACGCTGGCTAAGCTGAGCATCCATTATGTGATGCCGGCCTTCATATTCATGAGCCTGTATGAATCCTCCATCGACTTTGCGCTGCTCATCAACGTGATGATGTTTCTGATCATCTATGCTGCCGCTTCCTTCATCGTCGTGAAGTTGATTGCGCGGCTGCTCGGGCTGAGCCGGGACAGGACTGTGCTTTTTACCAACTCCAACCTGTTCTATAATGCCGGCAACTATGGGGTGCCCGTGAATGACCTGGTTTTCAGGAGTGATCCCTATGCGATGAGCATCCAGGTGATGATGGTGGTATTCCAGAACATGTTCGCGTTCTCCTACGGCATATTTTCATTGAGTGCAAAAAATGTCGGCAGGACGAAGGCGCTGCTCGGCTATTTCAAGATGCCCATATTCTACGGGCTCGTCCTGGGTCTCACATTCAACTATTTCAACATCCAGGTTCCGGCGCCGGTCGAAACATCACTGGACTATATGAGGAGCGCAATGATCGGCCTTGTGGTCTTCATACTGGGGGCACAGATTGCAGGCATAAAGTTCAGGCGGCTCAGATGGAGTGCCCTGGCAGGTGCGTTGAGCCGGCTCCTCATCGGCCCGGTGCTGGCAGTCGGACTGCTGCTCCTCTTCAATATTGAAGGGGTGGTGGCGCAGGCCATACTGATTACAACAGCGATGCCTGCTGCCGTCAACAGTGCAATCATCGCCCAGGAGTACAGTGATGATCCGGAGTACGCAGCGGAGATCGTGATGATGAGCACGCTGCTGAGCGCATTGACGGTCTCAAGCGTCATCTATATCGCCCTGGCCATATTCTGATTATTTATCAATCATGGGGGTGATATGGTAAAATGGGGTGAAGAATCAGAGCGAGGAGTTTTCTAAGATGGAAAATGCTAAAACCTATTTGAAAAATTATAATATGAACGATCTGAAGCGGCTGGCGCGTACTATATCAGTCAAGGGGTTTTCCAAGTACAAGAAGGAGGAACTGATTGATGCGATAATAGAGCAGCAGCATACTTCCGAGACGGCGACGTATGCCTACAAGTACATTGATGACCGTTCATTCGCGACGTGGAAGGAATCTGCGGATCATCTCCAGGAGTACTACAGGCTGGAAGACATCTTCGGCCTGTACATCATGGGCTACGCATTCGAGGACCCTGAGCGGGAGGACAACTTCTTCCTCGCAGAAGGGGTGCCCGGTCTTTTCGGTGAAGTGGACAGCGAAGAGAACCGTGAAGCGCGTCTCGAGATCCAGCGTAAGCTCAACCTCATCCGTGCAGCCCTGCACCTGTACGGCATCGTCAGCTTCGATCAGCTCATACACCTCTTCAGGAAATACTACAGCATGGAGATGTCCGGGGAGGAGATCGTAGAATTCCTCGAAAAATCACCGTACGACATCTCCATCGATCAGGACAAGCAGCAGATCGTCATCGACGACATGAATTATGCGCAGTATGAGATGGTGCGTAAACTGCAGGGGGACAGGCCGTACTACGAGCCTGAGTTCGCCAAGTTCATCAAATTCAGCGATCCGAACTACATTGATGAATCGAAACATCACAGACAACTGAAGGAATGGGTGAAGGCGAACGTAGATGTGCCTGCAGGGAAGCACCACAGCATCTACATCTCGCTGCTCCAGCTCATCATGCAGGGGTCTAAACGTGATGAAATCGTCCAGTATCTGATGACATTGAATGTGGAATTCAGCAATGTGGAAACGCAGCGCGGCTTTTTCGATATGATCGCCGGCATCGTTGAAAATACACGGCACTTCAAATACCGGGGGCATAAGGAGTCGGAACTGAAGACGCAGACCGTCGTCAAAGAGGTCAAGGTCGGCAGGAACGATCCATGTCCATGTGGAAGCGGCAAGAAATATAAAAAATGCTGCGGCAGATGAATAAGAACAAGTCCTGTGAATAAGCAGGACTTGTTTATATCTTTAGAAGATTGAAATTTCAAAAAAGGGGATCGGAAATGAATCATTACAGTTATCCATATATGAACCGGCGCTTCAGTACATACGCCAAGAACGGCATGGTCGCAACGACACATCCACTGGCCACGGAAGCAGGCATCGAAGTGATGAAGCAGGGCGGAAATGCCATGGACGCAGCCATCGCAACTGCAGCCACCCTGACGGTCGTAGAACCGACGAGCAACGGCATTGGAGGAGACGCCTTCATGATCGCTTGGATGAACGGCAAGCTGCACGGGATGAATGCAAGCGGACGTTCGCCACGAAAATTGAGCATGGAGGAGATCCGGAAGCGCGGCTTCAGCGAAATGCCGAAATTCGGCTGGCTGCCGGTCAATGTACCGGGGGTGCCGAAGGCATGGGCGACGCTCATCAACGACTTCGGCAACCTGACACTGAAGGAAGTGCTGGCGCCAGCCATCCGTGCAGCAAGTGAAGGATTTGCGATTACACCGGTCACAGCGAAATATTGGCAGGCCGCCTACAGCAACTACAGCAGGGAGGCCGAAAACTTCGAGGAGATCAAACCATGGCTCGATATCTTCGGAACCGTGTCGGCGGGTGAGATAAAGACATTGCCGCATCATGCAGAAACCCTTCGGGACATTGCAGAAACTGACGGAAAAAGCGTGTATAAAGGAGCGCTTGCGGACAGGATCATCCGTTACAGCAATGAAACAGGCGGACTTCTCTCCCATGAGGACCTCGAAGGTTTCGAGGTGGATTATGTGGAGCCGATCAGCATCGGCTATAAGGGGCATGAAATCCACGAGATTCCACCAAACGGTCAGGGCATCACTGCACTGATGGCACTTGGCATGCTGAAGGATGATATGTTCGGTGCACTTGATGCGCGCACATACCATCATCAGATTGAGGCCATCAAGCAGGCGTTCGCTGACACGACGACATACGTTGCCGATCCCGATCATATGAAAGTGGGCGTCTCGCAACTGCTTGACGCAGCATATCTGAAGGCGCGCCGCGGTGAGATCAAAGAAGAAGCGGAATTGAGGCATCATGGCGATCTGCCCGAGGGCGGCACCGTCTACCTTGCAACGGCGGATGGAGAAGGGAACATGGTCTCCTACATCCAGAGCAACTACATGGGCTTCGGTTCCGGCGTCGTCATTCCTGAAACGGGGCTCGCCCTCCACAATAGAGGGCACAATTTCTCGATGGACGAGAATCACGCCAATTTTGTCGAAGGCGGAAAGAAGCCCTTCCATACGATCATCCCGGGCTTCATTACGAAAGGGGACAGGCCGGTCGGTCCATTCGGCGTGATGGGTGCCTTCATGCAGCCGCAGGGCCATCTGCAGGTGGCGATGAACCTGATCGACTACAATATGAACCCGCAGAGTGCACTCGATGCTCCGAGGTGGCAGTTCAAGTCCGGCATGGATGTCGAGGTCGAGGACCGGTTTGATCCGGATATCGCCCGGGCACTCGCCAGGCGCGGACATAAGATCAGCGTGAACCTCGAACCGAACAGTTTCGGACGGGGGCAGGTCATCATACGTGGGGAGGATGGCGCCCTGATCGGGGGCACTGAATCCCGGACGGATGGCTCAATATCCATATACTAGGAGAAGACGATGCATTTAAAAATTTTTTGGGTATTTTTCAAAGTAGGCATGCTCGGGTATGGTGGGGGACCGTCCTCCATCCCCCTTGTACATAAGGAAGTCGTCGATACGCACAAGTGGATGACGAATGAAGCGTTCCAGGACGCACTCGCAATAGGGAACGTACTGCCGGGTCCGATAGCGACGAAGCTCGGCGGCTATATCGGATATCTCCAGAAAGGATGGCTGGGGCTTGCCAATGCAGTGTTCGCAACGATTCTGCCGACCATCATACTGATGATCATCCTGCTGAAGCTCTTCACCGAATTCAAGGATCTCGAATGGGTCCAGGGGATGAGCAATGGCGTCATGCCGGTGGTCGGCGTCATGCTGGCGATACTCACCTATGAATTCCTCGCCAAGGCAAAGGCACGGACGACATGGCAGTTCATCATACTGTTCACGCTCATCGCCTTTCTCCTGCTGGTGGTGCTTGAAATCCACCCGGCGATCATCATCCTCTTCATCGTAGTATTCAGTCTCTTCAGGAAGGAGGGACGCATATGATCTATCTGCAGATATTCCTCGCCTTCTTCATCCCAGGAGTTCTGGGTTATGGCGGGGGACCTGCTTCAATTCCGCTGGTGGAGCAGGAAGTGGTGCAGAACTATGAATGGATGGATTCCCAGGAGTTTGCGGAAGTGCTGGCACTGGGCAATGCACTTCCGGGGCCGATAGCGACGAAGATGGCCGGCTTCATCGGCTTTGAAGTCGGTGGCGTCCTCGGTTCGGTGGTGGCGGTCACTGCAACGGTGATGCCGTCACTGATGCTCATGGTCTTTCTTGCAGGACTGCTCTACAGATTGAAGGGGACGAAGAAGTTCGAAACGCTGACGACGCTGATCCGTCCGGTCATCGCGATTCTGCTCGGCATCATCGCATACGACTTCTTCAGCAACGCCTTCGCGGACTCAGGCAGTCTGCATACCATCATATTGATTGTGGCAAGTTTCCTCATGCTGACGAAGTTCAATGTCCATCCTGCACTGGTCATCATTTTCGGGCTCGTTTATGGGGCATTCCTGCTGTAGGAGAATCGAATATTGGCATAGAAAAAAGGAATTGGGATCCAGGGGGATCCTAATTCCTTTTTCTTTTGAATCTTCTCATGATGCCTTTGATGAATATGTCGGCGCCCTCTATCTTCATTAGATATACTGCAGAGAAATACAGCAGCCCCATTACAGAGACTGCAATGACCAGACTGATGTTCATGCCGAGCACACCTTCAGCCGCCCCGTAAAGCATCAGGGCAATCAATGTTGAAATGCCTGCAGCCATGACTATCTTCAGGATCGAAGGGACGAGTTTGGTCAGGTTCAGGCGGCCAAGCTTCCTGCGGAGTCCCTGTGTAAGCAGGATGACTGTGATGAGGGCGGAGATGCTCGTGGCCAGGGCGAGCCCTCCGATGCCGAGCAGCGGGGCAAGCGTAAAGTTCAGCCCAACATTGATGCCCATGCCGATTGAACTGTTGATCATCGGGGACTTAGTGTCCTGCAGGGCATAGAATACACGGGTCAGAATCAGATTGACGCCGGTCCCGATCAACCCGATGGAGTAGAAGAAGAAGGCGGAAGTCGTGAGGATGACTGCCGTCTCATCGAATGCACCCCGTCCGAACAGGAAGCGTACGATCGGTTCGGCGAATGCCAATGCCCCCGCCGTGACGGGGATGATCAGCAGCAATACGCCGATGATCGTCTGATTCATCGTATATTTAAGTCCCTCCATATCACCCTTTGCAGCTTTCCTGGAGATGTCCGGATAGAAGACCGTCACGAATGATGAGACGAAGATTCCAAGGAAGGCGGTGTTCATCGTATTGGCATAGTTGAGGGAGGAGATCCCCCCGACTGATATCCAGGAAGCCAGCGAGCGGTCCACCAGCCGGTTGATCTGGGACACGCTCGATCCCAGTATGACCGGGAAGGCGAGGGCAGCCATCTCCTTGATGTGCCTGTCCTTTGGCTGGAAGACTGCCTGGAATCTGAAGGCATACCTGTATGCGGCGGCGACGATGATGAGGAACTGTATGAACAGCGCGACGACATTCGCCATGGCAAGTACATAGAGCCATTCCGTCCTGCTGCTGATGGCGATGGCGGCGATCAGTACCAGGTTCATCGGTATGCCGATCAGGGAAGGGACGGCAAAGACCTTCTTATAATTGAGGTATGCACTCAAAATGCGGATGATGATGGTGAAGTAGACGCCGAAGATGCTGAAGCGGGTGAACATAACTGCAAGTGCGAGGGTCTCCCCCTCGAAACCGATTGCGAAGATCTTCACCAGATATTCGGTGAAGATCAGGGCGAGTGCTACGAGCACTGTTGTGAGCACCATCAGAACATTGATCAGGTTGTTCGTATATTCAATGCCGGCCCGTTCCCCAAGCTTGTTTTCAATGCGTGAATAGAGCGGTATATAACCTGTGGAGATGCCTGCGGCAATGACGCCGAAGACAATGGTCGGGATGCTGATAGCGAGCAGGAAGACGTCACTGATTTCGGAGGCGCCATAGAAGTATGCCAGTGTCAGGTCCCTCAGGAATCCCGATACTTTGGAGACGATGGTAAGCACCATCAGTAGAATGACTGCTTTTTTCATATCATCACACTATTTCAGTCTTCATGTACGAATATCTGATCCCTGAACCTGAGCATGCGTGTATTCCAGACAGGCTCAACGGGCACTTCATTCCCGAGGTGGAGATATTCGATGAACAATGAAGGAAAGTTGACGTTGGCACCGAGGCTCATGACCTGGCTGCCGCAGAAACGCGGATTGATGTCTGTGAGCTTGTAGCCGGTGTCGTTTTCCATGAACTGTATGTTGATGAAGCCATCCTCCACAAGACTTTCAGTAATATCCTTGGAGGCCTGGATCAGATCCTCATGGTTGACCACTATGCCATCGAGGACGATGTTGTTGGAGACGCCTGTACGTTCACGAGGAACGGCGACGACGACTTTTCCCCTATGAAGATAGACATCGACACTGTATTCCTGGCCATTGATGAGTTCCATCGCCAGCTTGCGTTCGGACGGGTCGATGATCCTACAGTAGTCTTCGAAGTCGATGGTATGCTTTTTGCCGTTCTTCAGGGCATCAAGATAATTCTCCTTGCTGGTCAGGATGGCGAAGCCCAATGAGGCATAGCTGTCGACCGTCTTGACTACGAAATGGGAGTCATCCGCAAATAGTGAGGAATTGATTTCCTTCAATTCTTCTTCCGTATTGAAACCGCGGTACTTTGGTATGTATTTGCCGTGACCCATCGATTCGAGCTTCTGGTATACATGTTCCTTGTGCATCAGCACATCAAAGTCCCTGCTGGTCGGCAGAGCGATGAGCGGCTTGAGGACATCGCGGTTTTCATGGAATATATTGACCTCTTCATGCAGTGAAGGGAAGATGACATCGATTCCCTCTTTTTCAATGATTCCATTCAGCCTGTCCAGATAGGCTTCTACATTGGTATAGCGCGGGACCCGGTAAGTGCGGTCGCAGAACTGATGACCGGCTGTAACCGTGCGGCGGTCGACACCGATCACCGTAACATCCTGCCTTTTCTTCAGACCCTGGATCAGACCCTGGGCTATGGGGCCGCCTATGCCGGTCACTAAAACATTTATTGTACTCATTTAAAATCTCCTTAAGTGCACGTTCGTATAATTTTTATATTTGATTATATTGACTTATCATATATTTTAACAGAGATGCGTGTTCTTATGAATGAAAAAAAGGATTTGTAACCTGTTTGATATGTACTGTCGAAAAGTAATATGATGGTGGCAGCAGCGAATGATCGATTAAGAAAGGATTGAGCAATGATGAAAATTACTGCGGATGATGTCTATACATTGAAAAACGGTGTGGAAATGCCCATCATCGGCCTCGGTGTCTACAAGGCAGAAGACGGGGGCCAGGTGAAGGATGCCATACTGGCTGCAATTGATGCAGGCTACCGTCATATTGACACGGCATCCTTCTATGGTAATGAAAAGGGTGTAGGCGAAGCGATCAGGGCTTCAGATGTGCCACGGGAGTCCCTGTTCATAACGACGAAGGTGTGGAATGACGATTTGGGCTATGAGGAGACATTGAAAGCCTTTGAAATCAGCATGGACAACCTTGGACTGGATTACCTGGACCTCTACCTGATCCATTGGCCGATTGAAGGGAGATATACGGAAGCATGGAAGGCGATGGAAAAGCTTTATGCGGACGGCAGGGTTAAGGCGATCGGAGTGAGCAACTTCCACAGGCAGCACCTCGAAGAGGTGTTCTCGATGTGCCGCACCAAGCCGATGGTCAATCAGCTGGAATACCATCCACATCTGGCCCAGAAGGAAATGCATGAGTTCTGCAAAATGCATGATATCCAGCTGGAAGCTTGGGCGCCCCTGAAGCGCGGCGGCCTCTTCGAGGAGCCCATCATTCAGGCGCTCGTAGAGAAACATGGCAAAACACCGGCGCAGATCATTTTGAGATGGGATATCCAGAACAGGGTGTCGACGATACCAAAATCCATCACACCATCACGTATACAGGAAAATATCGATGTTTTCGATTTCGAACTCAGTGATGCAGACATGAAGAAGATCGACAGTCTCGATTCCAATCAGCGGATGGGGAAGAACCCCGACAACTTCAGCTTTGAATAATGAAAACACTGCCCATTTCCCTTGGGCAGTGTTTTATTTTGGGAATATCTCCTTCATCTTCCTGTTCAAATGAAAGGCCGTATCGGATATGACCTGATCCACATCATTGTCGGCATCGACGAGCGCATGTGTGCCATCAAAATAATCCGAGAGGTCTTCGGTGACTTGTCCTGATACAAGATGACACGGCTTATGGTGCTTCTCAGCAAGGTCTGCCACAACAGAGGGTGCTTTTCCGCCAAGGGTCTGCCGGTCGCTCTTCCCCTCACCGGTAATTACGGCATCCGCCTCCATGATTTCTTTTTCAAGGTGGATCATTTCAGCAATCAGTTCGCCGCCACTCTGCATCTCGGCACCGATATTGAGGAGCATCCAGCCAAGTCCTCCGGCGGCTCCAGCACCTGGACTATCCGTATGGTCCACAGGGAAAGCATCGGCTGCCTTTTCTGCAAGGTGGACGAGCATGTCTGCAAAGCGGTCGAGATCTGCTTCATCTATTCCCTTTTGGGGACCGAAGGTGTGGACTGCCCCTTTCGGCCCTAGAAGGGGATGGGTGACATCAGAAGCGATGGTCAATTTGATTTTCTCGAATCTGCGCAGTGATTGGACATTCAGTTCCGAAATTTTTGGGATATCCCTGTTGAAGACCCCTATAGGGAGGTCTGCTTCATCGATGGCAGCACCCCCCAGGGCCATGAACATCCCATATCCGCCGTCGTTCGTCGCTGATCCACCGAGCCCCAATATGATATGTTCCACCCCCTGATCGGCGGCATGCATGAGCAGTTCCCCCACACCGAAAGTCGTGCGGTCTGAAGGATGGGAGTCAGTGATGAGGTGGAGGCCGCATGCTTCCGCAGTCTCTATGACTGCGGTGCCTTCCTTCATATAATATTCAGCTTCGACAGTCCTGCCTTCCGGTCCTGTCACATTGGTGACGACCCTGTTGTAGCCTTCGCTCCGGAAGCATTGGAGCAGTCCGTCCCCGCCGTCGCTCATGGGTTTCATGACACAGGAATGTCCTTGCTCTTCAAGGCTTTGTGACATCACGTTCGCCACTTCATACTGGTCGAGTGTGCCCTTATATGAATCTGGTGCCACAACTATCTTCATAGTCCCACCCTAACTGAAAGAGATATTATAATGATCCAGCACGGACTTCGGAACGAAAAATCGTGCGGTCTTGAGTGGATCGACGACCTGGTTGATCTGTGTTTCCCCGACGAGGCTCATCAGCATGGTGAGCTCAGAAAGGCTCAGATCGGTATGGGGATGGAGCAGTGCAATCATCTGTCTGACGGATTCATCGACCGCAGCATCCAAGCTTTCATGGGAAACCATCATGTAGATGCCTTCCTCATCGATGACGACCGGGTGTCCGGTCGTCATATTGCGTGCCTTGTCCAAAGTCACCGTGACCGTCGATCCGATTTCCAGGCCGCTGACACTGATTTCACCATCGCCCATCTTGGCATGGACGTCACCGAGTCCGAACAGTGCACCGTCATGGAAGACGGGGAGGTAGAGGTCGGCACCTGAAGTGATCTTCTTGCTGTCCATGTTGCCACCGTGGCGGTCGGGTGTCCCATTATTGATGGGGTCTCCCTCCGGTGCAACGCCGATGACGCCGATCATTGGATTCATGGGTAATTCCAGGCCATTGAAGGAGACATGGCCGCCTGCAGCATCGACATCGAACATTTTTGCTTCCATGCCTTCCATCTGCTCTCCCATGACACCGAGTCCGGGTCCTGTCAGCATGACCCCCCTGTCATCCAGGGTGATGTCGTCGATCGTCACTTTAAGCACATCCCCCCGTTTGATACCTTCAATATATATAGGGCCTGTGGCAGGGTTGATCTGATCCCAGTCGACCGTGTCGAGTACAGTATCTTGAGAGGTGATCTGCCCCTGGAAACAGTCATGTGTCCTTATTTCGACCGTATCGCCGGGGTTCACTTTAAGCGCGGTTTCGTTGTCCTTGGACATTGCATAATAGAAATGTGATTTATCCAGTGAATGTTTCATTTTCAGCCTCCATGATTCTAATATGCGCGTTCGTATTGTTCGGGAATGAAGGATGCATCCTCAGGATTCCTTTCGCGGGCTGCATTGAGCACCCAATACGGATCACGCAGTAGTCCCCTTCCGATGGCAACGAGATCCGCTTCTTCGGAAGCGACGACATGTTCCGCCAGATTCACATCCTCCAGGAGCCCGACTGCCATGACCGGCAGGCCTGCTTCCTCCTTTACAGCTCTTGCGTATGGGACGAGATAACCTGGATAGATTCCCGGGAAACGTTCTTCTGATGGCTTGCCTTCACCGCCGGCGGAAACGTCGATCATGTCCACACCTGCTGTGGCATACTGTTTTGAAAGCCAGATGCCATGCTCGAGATCATAGCCGCCTTCTGCGAATTCCACAGCGGATATCCGCAGGATGAGCGGCATTTCTTCAGGCATGACCGACTTTACAGCTTCAATGACCTTGCGTCCGAAGAGGCTCAGGTCCTCTCCATATTCATCCGTCCGCCTGTTGGTCAGCGGGGACTGGAACTGATGGATCAGATAGCCGTGCGCTGCATGCAGTTCAATCGTATCGAAGCCGGCTTCGACTGCCCGGGCAGCCCCCCATCTGAAGGCATCGATGACTTCATCGACTTCTTCGGTGGACAGCTCATGCGGTGTCTTGAAATCCTCATTGAAGGCGACAGGGGAGCTTGATACCGGCGTCTCCGTGTCCCGTGCCTTCCTTCCGGCATGGGCCAGCTGGATGCCGACTTTGGCACCGTGGCGGTGGCATGCATCGACGATGCGCTTGTAGTGGGGAACATGGCCGTCGGACCAGATGCCGAGGCAGTGGTCTGTAATGCGACCGCGCGCTTCGACGTTCGTCATCTCCATCATGATCATTCCGGTGCCCCCGACTGCGCGGGAAGTGTAGTGGGTGAAATGCCATTCATCCGGAATGCCGTCAACGGCACTGTATTGGCACATCGGTGCCATGACGATCTTATTGCGCAATTCCAATCCTTTTAGAGCATACGGTTCAAATAATGATTTCATCAGAATCCTCCCTTTCTCATTAGTTCCATTGTTATGCAAATAAAATGAAAATTCAAAGATAAAGCCCCGGGAAAAGATAAAAATAGACAATATGGAAGCAATTCCTGTATATTCAGCAGATTGCAAATAAACCGTTTTCATAGAGAGGGGGTTCTGCTATACTTCTATTAAATGAAGAAGGAGGGGTCGTTAAATGGAATTCAAGAAATATCTTGCAGTCATCCTGGGCTGCGGTCTCATACTTTCCGCATGTGGAGACGGCGGCAGCGAAGGTGAAGGGGAGACGGAGACAACAGAAGAAGGTGAAGCTTCTGAAGGTGAATCATCCGAAGAAGGCTCTGCGGGTCTTGAGACGAACATCGTAACGATTGCGACGGGCGGATCATCCGGTCCCTATAATATCATCGCCACGACATTGGCAGAAGGGTACAGCAGTGAATTCGACGTAAACTCCCGTACACAGACGACGGGCGCTTCGGCCGAGAACCTGAACCTGCTGGGAGAAGAAAAAGTCGAGATGGCATTTGTGATGAGTGATGCACTCACCCAGGCCGTCAATGGTGAAGAGACATTCAGCGAACCGATTGAAAATGTGCAGCAGGTGGCGGCACTCTATCCGAACTTCGTACAGGTCATCACTACTGAAGGTGCCGGCATCGAAAGCATCGATGATCTTGCAGGTAAGCGTGTGGCGGTCGGTGACCAGAACTCGGGCGTTGAAATTGCGACGCGTTCCATTCTTGATGCACATGGCATGACATATGATGATATGGAAGTCGACTATCTGGGGTACGCAGAAGCAGCGGAAGCGATGCGCGGTGGTCAGATTGATGCGGCCTTCCTGACAAGCGGACTGCCGAATGCTTCAGTGATGGAGTTAGAAAACTCCGTGGATCTGAAGATCGTACCGATTGAAGGGGACGCGGTGGACACGCTCTCAGAAGATGCAGAGTACTTCGAGGCCCTTGAAATTCCAGCAGACACATATGGCAATGAAGAAGCCGTACCGACGGCTGCAATCATGAACGCACTCGTAGTCAGGGAGGACCTGAGTGAAGATGATGTCTACGAACTGACTAAGTATCTGTTCGAGAACCTGGACAGCCTCGCTAACTCCCACCAGGCAGCGGAAGACATCAGTCTGGAGACTGCCCAGGAACGTGCAGTCATCGACATCCATCCGGGAGCCCAGCGCTACTACGATGAACAATAGGATCAAGGTACTACTGACGGGGAGCATTCTAGCGGTGCTCCTCTTTCTATTCCTTTTTCCGGAACGGACGATAAAGCTCGAGGCGGAAGGGTACGATGCCAGGTTTCTGCCGGATGAAACATTTGAACTGCACTGGATCCATTCCATCGAAAAGTCGGAATGGTATGAGGTCTATGAAGTGGAGCAAAATGCTTTTCTGCTGACGGACACATATTTTGAGACCTTTGGTGCAGGTGTCCCCCATCAATCTGAAAGTGAACCGGAAGTCACTGAGGAAGGGTTTGTAAAATTCACAGTCAATGATACATATGATGCACTCTACCTCAATGTCTCGGAAAATGTGAAGACCACAATCATCCAGAACCAGAAGGAGTATCCACTATATGATTTCTATGAAGCGAATACCGCACTAGAGGTTAAGATTGTAAATACAACGCTGCTACAGCGGATAACAGGAGGTTAATATGACTAAGGAACCACAAGCTGCACCCGATACACAGGAGGTCCTGGAGAAGTATGACAAGGATTCCGCAACGCGGAAATTCGATAAAAAATCGATTGTATGGATCGTTACGGTCGTCTCCGTACTCTACTCGCTCTTCCATGTCTACATGGTATTCAACCCGATGCCGGCACTGCAGCAGAGAGCTGTGCACGTAGCGGTCGGCCTTGCACTCGTCTATATGCTCTATCCTGTATTCAAGAAGCAGGACCGGGGTAAACTGCCGATCTATGACTGGATTCTTGCTGCACTGAGCCTGGCGACGGCAGGATACATCATCCTCGAATACCAGGCCATCGTGGTCGAGCGCGGCGGTATACCGAATACGGTGGACATCATCATGGCGATACTTACCGTCGTGCTGATACTGGAGGCGGCAAGGCGCGTCACCGGCATCATCTTGCCGATACTGGCGCTCGTATTCCTGCTCTATCCATTCATCAGCCACTTCGGCTTCATGCCGAACATGATGATGACGCGGCCGTTTGACCTCGGGGACATCTTCGGTCAGCTCTATCTGAAGACGGAGGGGCTCTATTCGACCGCAATCGGGGCGTCCGTCAACTTCATCTTCCTGTTCATCCTTTTTGGTGCCTTCCTGCAGAAATCAGGCATGGGCCAGTTCTTCAATGACCTGGCGATGGCCCTGGCAGGCGCCAACAAGGGTGGACCAGCCAAAGTGGCCGTCGTTTCCAGCGGTTTCATGGGAAGCATCAATGGAGCGGCGGTTGCGAACGTGGTCAGTACGGGAGCGTTCACCATCCCGCTGATGAAGAAGGTCGGCTACAACAAGAACTTTGCCGGTGCCGTCGAAGCCAGTGCTTCGGTCGGCGGACAGATCCTGCCGCCGATCATGGGGGCGAGTGCCTTCATCATGGCGGAGACGACCGGCATCAACTACGGCACGATAGCACTTGCCGCACTGATTCCAGCCGTGCTGTACTACTTTGCCGTCATCATGCAGGTACACTATCGTGCCGGCAAGCGCAACCTCCAGGGCATTCCACGTGCGGATCTGCCGAAAGTCAAGGCGGTCATGCTGGAGCGGGGACACCTCCTCATTCCAATCATCGGGCTGATCGTGATGCTCTACATGAACTTCCCGATTCCAAGAGCTGCCATCTATACACTCCTGCTGACAGTCGTCATCGCAACGATGAGGAAGACGACGCGCATGTCGGTGAAGGAGATATTTGAAGCGATGGCCGTCGGTGCCCAGCAGGCACTGTCCGTCATGATCGCCTGTGCGGTGGTCGGCATCATCATCGGTGTCGTTTCCCTGACAAGTTTCGGTGCTGTCATGACTTCAGCCATTGCAAGTCTCGGTGCAGGTTCACTCTTCCTGACCCTGTTCTTTACAATGATCGCATCCATGATCCTCGGCATGGGACTGCCGTCCATCCCTGCGTATATCATCACAGCGACGATGGCGGCCCCGGCCCTGGCGGAATTCGGCATTCCGATACTGCTCGCGCACATGTTCGTATTCTACTTCGGCATATTCGCCAATGTGACGCCGCCTGTGGCGCTTGCTGCATTCGCAGGTGCCGGGGTATCGGGAGGGGATCCGATGACGACAGGCTTCCAGGCATTGAAGCTTTCCATTGCCGGTTTCCTCATCCCCTTCCTGTTCATCTATGAACCGGCCCTGCTGCTTGTCGATACAGAAGGGTTGATGACGAACGCCAGAGAGTACCCGCTGGCCGGATTCATGGATGTGGCGATTGTCGTCGCCACTACGCTGATCGGACTGCTGGCACTGTCGGCCGGACTCGAGGGATTCTTTAAGACGCATATCAATATCATTTTCAGGGCAGTGCTGATCCTCACTGCTCTGCTGCTCATCGTACCTGAAACATATACCGACATCATCGGGATCGGGGTCGCAATCCTGATCCTTGCGATGAACTATGTGAAATGGAAAAAGACGGAGCAGGTGGCATAACAGCCATCAAAAAGGAGGCCCATGTGGGCCTCCTTTTTATTTGCCTTCATTTTTGAATTGGATGATCCTTTCTTCGATTGAGTCACGGACGCGTTCAAAGACGGCGTGGACTTCCTCTTCCGTGCCGGTGGCGCGTGCCGGATCTTCAAATCCCCAGTGCATGCGTGTTACGTGGGGCGGGGTCATCGGGCAGTTGTCGTTGGCATCGCCGCACAGTGTGATGACATAGTCGGAACGGTTGAGCAGTTCATCATCGATGGTACTGGACTGCTGGCTGGTGATGTCCACATCAGCCTCTTTCATGATTTGAACCGCTTTCGGGTTCATGCCATGTGCTTCGATGCCTGCGGAATGGACTTCATACTGGTCATCCAGATATTTGTGGCCGAACCCTTCAGCGATCTGGCTTCTGCAGGAGTTGCCGGTACATAGGAAATAGACGATTGGTTTTGACATATTGGAACGCTCCTTTGTTTATGAAATGATGAGCAGCCAGATATAGAGGCCGCACAGTGTGATGAACAGGACGGGGATGGTCAGGATGATGCCGATCTTGAAGTAGTACCCCCATGAAATATTGATGCCTTTTTTCTTAAGTACATGGAGCCACAGCAGTGTGGCCAGCGATCCGATTGGTGTAATTTTTGGACCAAGGTCCGAACCGATGACATTGGCATAGATGAGCCCTTCCTTCACCAGTCCCTGGGCACCGGATTCGGCGATTGCGAGTGCATCGATCATGACCGTCGGCATATTGTTCATTACGGAGGACAGGATGGCCGCAGTGAAGCCCATCACCATCGTTCCGACGAACAGCCCCTGATCGGCCGCTGCACCGATGAACTGGCCGAGCAGGCTCGTGAGGCCTGCGTTCTGGAGTCCATAGACGACGACGTACATGCCAAGGGAGAAGAAGACGATATCCCAAGGGGCACCTTTGATGACCTGTGTGACGGGTACCGCTTCACTTTTCCTGCCCATAAGCACAAAGAACAGGGCGATGATGCCGGCAATGATGGAGACCGGAATGTTGAGCGGCTCGCTGAGGAAATACCCGACGAGCAGCAGGGCAAGGACAACCCAGGACCACGAGAACATGCGATGGTCCCTGATCGCTTCATGCGGTGTCTTCAGTTCAGACAAGTCATAGTCCGACGGCAGGCTCTTCCTGAAGAACAGATACAGGACGAGGATACTCGCCAGTATCGAGAACAGGTTCGGCACGATCATGCGTGAAGCATATTCGATGAATCCGATGCCGAAGAAATCGGCAGATACGATATTGACGAGGTTGCTGACGATGAACGGGAGGGAAGCGGTATCCGCGATGAACCCGCTGGCCATTATGAACGGCATGATCATCTTCTCCGTGAAGTTCAGATTTCTGACCATCGCCAGGACGATCGGTGTCAGTATGAGGGCGGCACCATCATTGGCGAAGAGTGCCGCGACGATGGCACCGAGCAGTATGATGTAGACGAAGAGCCTCAATCCATTGCCTTTGGCAAAACGTGCCATATGTAGGGCGGACCACTCGAAGAACCCGATTTCATCCAGTACGAGGGAGATGAGGATGACCGCCACGAATGTCAGAGTGGCATTCCATACGATGCCCCATACTGTGGCGACATCGCCGAAGCTGACGACACCGAAGAGCAGTGCGACCAGTGCGCCGGCGATTGCCGACCACCCGATGCCGAGCCCTTTCGGCTGACGGATGACCAGGAACAGAGTGACGAGGAATATGATGACGGCAATGACAGCAGTTGAACTTTCCATCAGCAGCAATTCTCCCGGCTGCACCTTGCGATCATCGAGGAGATTTGCGCATCAATGTCCGGTATGGCGGCGATGATCTCTGGAATCATCTCGTGGAACGGGCTTTCCTCATTCAGCGAAAGGTATGTCCAGTATCCTTCTTTCCTTTCCTTGATCAATCCCATCGAACGCAGCTTCTTCAAATGCTGGCTCACAGCCGGCTGACTCATCCCGAAGCATTCTGTAAAGTCGCAGACACAGCATTCGCGCCTGTTCATCATGGCGACCATCGAGAGCCTTGAACGGTCACCCATGATTTTGAATAGATCGGCTGCTTCGCCGATGTCCATTTTCACTTTTTCCATAATACACCTCAACTATATAAGTATTTTGTTATGCGACATTGCCAAGTATATAAGAATTCGGTTATATGGTCAACGACGGATATTTATTTAAATAGAGCAAATATTGGAATAATGGCAATGCATTTATACAATCATGCTGATATAATGGAAGGAAATATGAGCTTAATGGAGGAATTGGAATGGCTTCAAACATTTATGGCAATACGCCCCCGATGCTGGGCGCGAAGAATCTGACACAGACGGAAGACTATGATACGGATGTCCTGGTATATGGCGTCCCTTGGGAAGGCGCCTGCACTTGGGGGGATTACACCGGATGTGAATTGGGTCCGAAGCAGATCAGATTATCTTCTGCCAGGTACAGCACATATCTTCCGGAACTTGATCACATCAATGTCGAAGATCATCTAAGCCTCGGCGATGTGGGGGACGTCAGCGTCATCCCGCATGATGTGCCGGGCACGATGGATAGGATCGAATCATTTGCCGAAAATCTGTGGAAATCCGGGAAGTTCCTTGTCGGTCTCGGTGGCGACCACGGCATCACCTATCCAATCGTAAAAGCTCTAACGAATACGGGCAAGAAGGTCGGCATCATCCATCTGGACTCGCATTATGACAATATGCCGCACCACGAGGGCGATGAGTTTGCAAGAAGCACACCATTCATGCGCCTTTATGAGACTGAAGGAGTCAGGAATGAGAGTCTGATCCACACAGGCATCAAAGGGCCGAGGAACAAACCAGAAACAGGAAAGTACGCACAGGAAGCGGGTGCTGTGACCCTGACGATCAATGATATAAAAGAGGCCGGGGACTTGAAGGCTTATGCCAACGAAATATATGACATGGCGGCAAAAGACGTCGATGTGGTCTATCTGACGATATGCAGTGATGTGCTTGATTTTGCATTCAATCCGGGCGGTCCGGTCGACGGCAACGGCATCACATCGCATGAACTCGTGACGATGATCTATGAATTCGGCAAGCGGGGCGTATGCGGTATGGACTTCGTCGAAGTGTACCCGCAGCAGGATGCCAACCAGAACTCGGCACACTTCGTTTCTACAGCAGTACTCTACGTGCTTGCAGGACATGTGCATGGTGGACATGCAAAATAAATGAATGGAAGGGAGCATGCTCCCTTCCATTTTTAAAACTGGGGTGGGGAAATATGACAAGAAACAAGTTCATTGAAAAACTGAAAGTGATCGGACCAGGCGCAATCATTACCGCATCATTCATCGGACCCGGAACGGTCACGACGGCGACGAGGGCCGGTGCAGGTTTCGGATTTGCATTGCTCTGGGCAGTCGTGTTTGCAATTATTGCTACAATCGTACTTCAGGAGATGGTGGCGAGGATCGGCATAGTCACTGGTGAAGGACTGGGGGAAAATATCCGTGATCTGTTCAATAACGTCATACTGAAATTTGCAGCCGTATGGCTTGTGATGATCGCCGTAGTTGTAGGCTGTGCAGCATACATAAGTGGAGACCTGCTCGGGACTTCACTCGGTGTCTCCTATCTGTTCGGCATACCGGAGAATTTTGTGGCGCCGATCATCGGTATACTCATTCTCATTTTAGGACTTAGTGGTGGGTATAAAATCATTGAAAAGGTCATGATTGCCCTGATCGTCATCATGAGCATCACCTTCATCACAACGATGATCGTATCAGCATCGGATTTGGGGGCGATATTGAAGGGAGCATTCATCCCGGGCATCCCGAATGGTTCCATCCTGATGGTCATTGCCCTGATCGGTACGACCGTCGTGCCTTACAACTTCTTCATCCATGCATCCACGGTCAGTGAGAAATGGGACAGTGTGGACGGTCTTAGGGAATCCCGTATGGATACCATCATCACAATTACAGTTGGAGGTATCATTACTGCTGCCATACTCATCACTGCCGGAGCATTGATCTATGGAACGGAAGTTACGAGTGTCGTGGAACTGGCAGCACCGCTCGAGCCCCTGATGGGAGACCTTGCGCCATTGTTCATCAGCATCGGCCTCTTCTCGGCAGGCTTCTCATCTGCCATCGCCTCCCCGATGGGGGCGGCTGTAACTGTCAGCAGCTTCATGCGCTGGAAGGGCGGTTTCGATAATAAAAAATATAAAACCGTCTTCGGCCTTGTCATCGGCCTTGGAATCATCACTTCGGCAATCGGATTCGAACCGCTTGAAGTTCTGCTTTTTGCGCAGGCATTGAATGGGTTGATTCTGCCGATCATTGCCATACTGATCATGATCATCATAAACAAGAAGAACCTGATGGAAAAGCACGTCAACCCGCTGTGGCTGAACATCATCGGCTGGCTGGTGACTGCAGTCGTTTCATTCCTGGGGATATACAGCCTGGTGGATGCAATTTCTTCATTATTCTAAGCTGATTTTTACCAGCAGCTTCACAACTCGATTATAATGGGAGCAAATGCAACTGAAAGGATGAGAACATGATAATCAAAGCACAATGGAAGGGCGGCATGGCCTACAGTTCTACAGGGGACAGCTCAGGTCATGAAGTGACGATGGATGCAAGCAGCGCAGTCGGCGGCAATGACAGTGGTCCGAGACCGATGGAAATGGTACTGCACGGCGTGGCCGGCTGCATGGGCATCGACCTCAATGTCATCATGCGGCACAATATGGACAAAGTGGAATCGATCGATATCGAAATTGATGGGGAGCGTGCGGAAGAGGATCCGAAGCGTTTCACCAATGTGGATATCATCGTCAAGATAAAAGGGGACGTGGCTGAAAAGGTGGCCCAGCGTGCAGTCGATCTGTCTGCCAAGAAATATTGCTCGGCGATCAACTCCTTGAATGCCACGGTAACTACAAGACTTGAACTGAACGGTGAACTGAAATAGCAAACAGGGAATGAAAAGGCGGATGCTCAAATGAGCATCCGCCTTTTGTGTCATCAGTCGTAGAATTCAGTGTCGGAAAGGTCCTTGTATTGCAGGATGATTTCGGTGATCCGGTCTTCCTGATTGTATTTCATCATGACATACTGGCCGTTGGAATCGTCACTGTCATAGAACATGCGGAAGTCCGAGACTTCATCACTGCTTGGCCAGCCAAAATGTTCTACAGCATCCTGCTTGGAGAATTCTTCCGGAAAAATGATGATGCCATCCACTTTGAGTTCGGCAGTGTCTTCGACGCTACCGACTGCTTCCGGGAAATTGAAGCCGATATGATCATAATGGTAGTAGGTGCCGTCCACGGTGCTGCCGGACCCCACCGGCTCACCGAGCCTGTCGACCATATAGTCGTAGCTCGAGTGGACGGAGATCGTCCGGTATTCATAGTTGCCCGAGAAGAAGTTGGAGATGAAGGCGTCGCTCGTCACATCGATCGGGGTGACTTCTGGAGGTGCCTCCTCTTCAGTTTCCTCTTCCGTGACTTCCTCAGTCTCTTCTTCTGTGGTCTCCTCTTCAGGAGGTTGGCTTTCTGCCGTTTCATCATCAGGATTGGTGCATGCCGTGATGAACATAGGTATGGATAGTAGAATGATGAATCGTTTCATTGTCCGGGACCTCCTATTTTTCCTCTTTTGCAGCCGGTGGTTTTACCCGCCCTTTTCTGGGCTTGGGTATTTCCCGAGGTTTGCTGAAGTAGGCTTCTGTCCGTTCGCGCAGTTTCCTCGGCATCATGACATATATGAAATCTTCGGAATGCATTGCGGTATCGCCATTCGGCGTGATGAGTTCGTCATCCCTTATGATGGCAATCACCAGCACATCAGTCGGCAGATCCAAGTCCATGATCTTGACATTTTCATGGGCGGACTGCGAAGGCAGTTCAATACCGTAAATATCATTCTGGGTCTGCCCGAGTGCAAGAAGCTCTACAGAATAGGCTGGGGTGTCGGTTTCGCCTTCATCGAATCCGAGCCAACGCGCCACAGGTGTGATTGTACTCCCCTGGAGCAGGGCCGAGAACAGGACGATGAAGAATACGACATTGAAGACGAGGTACCCGTTATCAATGTCACTTACAAGTGGATAGGTGGCAAGTACGATGGGTACAGAACCACGCAGTCCTGCCCAGGAGATGAATATCTTCTCCTTGAAATCGTATTTGCTTGCGATCAGTGTAAGGAAGACACCGATGGGACGGGCGATGAACATGAGTATGAGTGCCATCAGTATGCCTTGGAAAGTATAGTTCAGCAGTTCTTCCGGAAACGCAAGTAGTCCAAGCATGATGAACATGACGATCTGCATCATCCATGCCAGACCTTCATTGAAGCGGAGGATGGAATGCTTGTAGGTGAGCGGCCGGTTGCCCATCAGTACAGCCATGATATAGACTGCGAGGAGGCCGCTTGCCCCGATCACTTCGGTCACGCCGAATGCGAGCATCGCAAAACCGAGGGAGAGGACCGGGTATAGCCCGGAAGCCTCCAGGTCGATGCGGTTGATGACGAATACCGCAAGGCGGCCGATGATGATGCCGGCAAGCAGTCCCACACCCATCTGCCAGAAGAAGGAAAGGAATAGAAGGAAAACATTATTGTCCCCCGGCATCTCTATGATGGAAATGATGGTGACGGTTAGGAAGACGGCCATCGGATCGTTGGTGCCGGATTCGGCTTCGATTGTCGAGGACAGCTTTTCCTTGATGTTTTTGCTGCCGAATACAGCAAATACGGCTGCAGCATCAGTAGAACCGACTATTGCCCCCAGCAGCATCGAAGTCATCATGTCCAGTCCAAGTACAAAATAGGCAAATATGCCCAGGATGAGACTGGTAAGTAATACGCCTACGGTGGCAAGCAGTATCGCCGGTCCGGCAACTTTCCTGATTGCCATGATATTCGTCTGAAGTCCCCCTTCAAACAATATGACGACGAGTGCGATCATACCAATGAGCTGGGTCATCTCTACATCATCATAATAGATGATCTGATTGAGCAGTATCCCGATGATGATGAACAGGACCAGGGAAGGGACACCGAGTCGTGACGAAAACCGTGTCATCACAACACCCAGGACCAGAAGGATGGCAATTAATAGAACGGGATAGTCTATGTGGACATCCATCAAAAACCTCCTTTTCTTTCAACATTTGTGTATATAATTATAAGTGACTCATTTAGAAAATACTAGTAGAGGTACTTTTATGTTAAAGATTGAACAACTTCAAATTTCATATGAAACATTTGGATTGGAAATCGAGGAGATCGAGTTTCCGCAGGGAGTGAATGTCGTTCTGGGGCCGAATGGTGGTGGGAAAAGTTCTTTTATGAAGGGCATAATCGGATATGGTCATGAAACGCTCAGTAAAAGGTCCATACAGTTCCGGGGGGAACCTTTGGAGAGGGTGGAAGGCATCATCAGCTATCTTCCCCAGGAGAATCCGAGGTTCAGGGTACTTGTCCACGAATATCTTACGATGACCAGCGGAAGTGTGTCAAAAAGAGTATTCGATGAAACTGTCATGCATTTTGCTCTGGAATGTTTACTTGGACATTCGATAGAAAGCCTCTCCGGTGGAGAATTCAAAAGGGTCCAATGTGCACAGATCGCGTTGGAGGATAAGCCGGTAATCATGCTTGATGAGATGGAGCAGGGGCTTGATATGAACTATCAGCACGAAATGATGGATTGGATATGCAGGGAGGGGGAGGGCAAAGTGATAGTTGCGAGTATGCATGATGCTTCACTCGCCCTGACATATGCAGATACAATTACACTGGTAAAGGACGGCAGAGCCGAAGGCCCCGTGCCGTCAGCCTCAGTGACGAGTGAAATGCTATCCGCATGCTTCGGCCTGCCATTGACGGTCAGACGGCAGGAAGGTGTGGCCCTGGTCTATCGCAACCTGCTATAGAATTGCGCCGAGGGCTCCAGAATACTCACCGTTATGGATGATGTGGGCTTTCGCCCCCTTCAAGCCGGCATAGCGGTTGATGATGTCCTTCATGACGTTGTTGTCCAGCAGGGTGGAGCCGATGAACACCATGTCATTGGTTTCAAAACCTTCAGCCAGACTGATGCCGACTGCAGTCACAGTTTCACCGACGAGACCTATGACCGCCTGAAGCTTATCTTCAGGACCCATATCTGAGGTGTTCCCGGAGAGGACATTGCCGAAATTGCTTGCTGTAAGGTCTCCCGGAATCGGCGTCGGCCTGCCGGCATAGATATGGTGCACTTTGAGGTCGATTTCATCCCTGTTGCCCTTCTCGGCCAGGCGTATGATCTCCTCGTAGTCATCCATATCGACCAGCAGTTTCGCCAGCCCTATCAGGGTGCCGCCGCCGACGCCTGAACCTCCGACGCGCTCCTGGCCGTCCGGGGAAGCGTAATGGAAACTTGTGCCGGTTCCGACATTCAAATAGACGAAGTGGTCGAGGGCGATGCCCTGCTCCTCCATAAGGATCTTCAATCCCCGGTATGTAGCATCGAACTCTATCGAGGTGCCGGCAGTGTTTTCCAGCTTCTCGGCCATGTATTCCGCCTTGCCGCCTGTCAGGAAGATCTGGTCGGCTGCATGTTCCCTCTTCAGTTTCCCAATCAGCTGATCGATTTCCACAGATGGCCATTTTTCGAATTTCCTGGACCCATTTTCCAAATATGCCACTTTTATGAGCGTACCGCCTGCATCAATTCCAATTTTCATAAATTGCCTCCACATAAAAAGAATGTCATTGGCTCCATTATACCAATGACATTCTTTATTAGTAATATTTAATTTTAAGCTTTTCTGCGATCTCTGCGCTGACGGCGTTTCATGGAATCATTCGGTTCACGCCTCAATGATTTCGAGACGGAGATGATCATCGCTATGAGGACGGCACCAAAAGGCAGACCAGCCAGCAGTGATGCTGCCTGCAGGCTCGTCAGACCGCCGGCGATGATGAGTGTGACTGTAAGTGTTCCAAGGAGTACACCCCAGATGATCTTAAGTCTGGTGCTTGGCGAGTCCGTGTTGCCTGATGTCATGCCGGCCACGATGAAGGTTGCCGAGTCTGCTGATGTGACCAGGAATGTGAAGATGAGCAGGATTGAGAGTGCTGAGAAGATCTGCGTCATCGGCAGCTGGTCAAACAGTGCAAATAGGGCAGCTGTATTATCCTCAAGTACGAGTTCCCCGATGTTGGTGCCATTGAAGAGGTCGGAATAGATTGCCGTACCCCCAAGGGCTCCAATCCATAGGAAGGAGAGCATCGGCGGGATGATCAGAATGCCCATTACGTATTCACGTATGGAACGTCCTTTGGATACACGGGCTACAAATGAGCCGATGAATGGGCTCCATGCGATGACCCATGCCCAGTAGAATACTGTCCATTCCTGAACCCAGACTTCGCCGGTATATGGCTGCATGCGCAGGGAGTATCCAACATAGTTTGAAAGGTAGTCCCCAAGACCGACGATGATGCTTTCCATGATGAATGTGAACGGTCCCACAGCCATGACGAAGATGGTGATGACTGCAGCAAGCAGCATGTTCAGGTTGCTCAGCCATTTGATGCCGCGCTTCAGTCCTGTTGTAGTGGAAAGGATGAAGAGCCCGGTCATCAGTGCTGTAAGTATGATTTGCGTGAGTGCGCCGGAAGGGACGCCGAATGCAATATTGAGGCCGCCGTCCATCTGCATGATGCCGAGACCTACAGATGTCGCCATGCCGGTTACGGTAGCGATGACTGCAAGGATGTCGATGGACTTCCTCGCCTTCTGGTTATAATTCTCTCCAAGAAGAGGCTCAAGGGATGTTGAAACCAGGCCATCCTTCTTCTTCCGGTATTGGTTGTATCCGATGGCCAGACCGGCGACACCGAATATCGACCATTGGGAAATGCCCCAGTGGAAGAACGAATAGCCCATGGCCATACGGGCAGCCTCGACAGTCTCCGTCTCCCCTCCAGGAAATGGAGATATCATGAAGTGGCTCATCGGTTCCGCGACACCGAAGAATACGAGACCTACACCGAGGCCTGCAGAAAACAGCATGCCGATCCATGAGCGGAATGAGAACTCGGGTTTCGATTGGTCACCACCGAGCTTGATGCGTCCGTAAGGTGAAAGTGCAAGAAAAATTAGAAATACAGCAAAACCGAATACAGCAAGCATGAAGAACCAGCTGAAGTATTCCGAAATCCATCCATACACCGACTCCGAAGCGATCAAGAACCGGTCAGGGATGATTGTTGCAACGAGTGCTGCAATTACGATGACAGTAGCTGAGACCCAGAAGACGAGACCCAGAATGGACTTCTGCCTTTCTTCCCCTTTGTTATTGGATGACTTATCCAAATTGTCGTTGTCCAAAATTTTTCCCCCTAGAATTAAATTGTAATTTAATCTACCCCAACTTTATCATATTAAACACTGCAAAGGTGTTGAATATCAAGCTGACTATTTTATACTTGAAAGGGTATAGTATGTATCATAACAAAACGATAATACATGTCAAAAGGAGTTCAGGCTAATGAGTGATATACATATCCGGCCATTTATAGAAGAGGACAGACCGAGTCTCGCTGCTTTCAGGCTGAGTGAGCAGCAGCAGATATATTCAAGCCTTCCTGTGGATGTACTCGATGATGCGATTGAAGACTCTGACCGTACACCTTGTGTCGTGTTGAACGAAACAGGCGAAACCGTCGGTTTTTTCGTACTTCATAAACATTATCAGCATGAGGGGTATGCGACTCCCCATGAAGTGGTGTACATCCGTTCGCTCTCGATCAATGAAGCGTTCCAGGGCAGAGGGTACGGCACCAGGGTCGCGATGTCCCTGCCGCTGTTCGTACAGGAGCATTTCTCGAATTTCGACCATCTGTACCTGGTAGTGGATGCAGAAAATCAGGGTGCCTGGAACTTGTATGAGCGAGCCGGCTTTGCCCACACCGCCACCAAGGAAGACGGGCCGATCGGCAAGGAGCGCCTATACTATCTGGACCTTGATCAGAAGTATGTCCATAACATCAAATTGAAGCTGGATGAGACCGTGGACATCCCGGACATCAAAGTCGACATCGTGCTCAACCAGAAAAAGCAGATCGGTCATATCGAGGGTGTGCTCAATGGAGAAGTGCTGCATATTTCCCATCTGCATGTCGAGGAGGCGGAGCGGGACCGCGGGGTCGCATCCAGCGCCTTGAGGCAGCTTGGCACATTCCTGAGGCGCGCGCTTCCGGACGCGGGGCAGCTGATGGTGTACACGGATGATGCAGAACGGAAGACGCGCCTGTTTGAAAGGGTCGGCTTTGTCAGGCTTGAAGACGTGGACGGGAAGAAAAGGTTCATGAAGTATATAAACTATTAATTAGTGCTTGATTCATACGGATTTTCGCTGTATGATATCCCTTGATATTCCAGACTGGAAAGGATGAATGAAATGAGACTGGACGAATACTCCAAAGAGATGATGGACGAAAACTCCTTCATCGAAATGTCATATATGTATCTGCAGGATGCCGGCAAAGAGGCGAACCTGTATGACATCATCGATAAGTTCAAGGAAATCGGTGGGTACTCCGATGAGGAAATCGAAAATCGTGTGCTGCAGTTCTATACTGACCTCAATACGGATGGCAGGTTCCTGAGTACAGGAGATGGTGTCTGGGGTCTGAGAGACTGGTATTCCATCGATGACATTTCCGACAAGATCGCCCCTACAATCCATAAGATCGAGCTTGCTGTAGAAGATGAGGAGCCGCAGATTGCAGAGGATGAGGATGACAGTGTGAGTGATGCATTCGACCAGGACAAGGAACTTGTAGAATCCGATGTGGAGAATCTCGATACCCCAATCAACGGAGCTGAAGTTGAAACAGAAGATGACCTCGACGACTCGGTGGACGAAACCATCGGTGAAAATGTCGAATATGACGATACAGACGAACTTGAGGACAGCTACGAGGATAAACCTGATCTCTAGGACTGCAACTTCCAGTTGACATTCATTAGAAAAGTGATATTATTTTTATTGGGCTCCCTGAAAAAGGGATTGTAAAGAAAGGCTCCTTTTCACCAAGTGTGGAAGGGGGCCATTTTTATTTGCAGCCGGGAAGCATCACTGCATCCTGCTGCATCACCGCATCGAATCGGCCATCACCGACATGGTGGCGACCAAGTTCTATAATCACAGGAGGAAGTGCAATGACTAAATATATTTTTGTGACTGGCGGGGTTGTTTCCTCTCTTGGCAAGGGCATTACAGCTGCGTCACTCGGAAGACTGCTGAAGGACCGGGGATTCTCGATTACGATCCAGAAATTCGATCCATATTTGAACGTGGACCCGGGTACGATGAGTCCGTATCAGCATGGGGAAGTGTTCGTCACCGAAGATGGTGCGGAAACGGATCTTGACCTCGGACACTATGAACGTTTCATCGACATCAATCTCCACAAATACTCGAACGTGACAGCCGGGAAGGTATACTCTGAAGTCATCAGGAAGGAACGCCGCGGCGACTATCTGGGCGGGACGGTCCAGGTGATTCCGCATATCACAAATGAAATCAAATCCCGTCTGATCCAGGCAGGGGAAGAGTCCAACGCAGATATTGTCATCACTGAAATCGGTGGTACGACAGGGGATATAGAATCGCTGCCTTTCCTGGAATCCATACGGCAGCTGAGAAGCGATCTTGGTCGCGAAAATGTCATGTATATACACTGCACACTTCTGCCATACATCAAAGCCGCTGGAGAGATGAAGACCAAACCGACCCAGCACAGTGTCAAGGAACTGCGCGGACTGGGCATCCAGCCCGACATGATCGTTGTGCGTTCAGAACATGCGATGGGCGAGGATCTGAGGGACAAGATTGCATTGTTCTGCGATATCGACAAGGAAAGCGTCATCGAGGCAAGGGATGAGGAGACGATCTATAATATCGTCATCAGACTCCAGGAGCAGCGCATGGACTCCCTCGTCATCGACCGTCTCAACTTGACGTCCGAAAAGGAAGCGGAGCTCAAGGAATGGAAGCATCTGCTGCAGAACCTGAACAGCATTGAAAGAAAGATTACAATCGGCCTGGTCGGCAAATATGTCACCCTTCAGGATGCGTATCTGTCAGTAGCGGAATCCTTGAGGCATGCAGGGTATGAACGGCAGGCTGACATCGACATCAAGTGGATCAACTCGGAACACCTCACAGAGGAGAACTATGAAGCGGAGCTTGCTGAAGTGGATGGCATCCTCGTGCCCGGCGGATTCGGTGAACGCGGAGTGGAAGGCAAGATCTATGCGCTTCAATATGCCCGCCAGAACAATGTGCCGCTGCTTGGGATATGTCTCGGCATGCAGCTCGCCACTGTCGAATTTGCAAGGAATGTGGCGGGACTTGCAGGGGCACACTCCAGTGAGCTTGATGAAGAGACGCCACATCCGGTCATCGACCTGATGCCCGACCAGAAAGATGTGGTCGACCTTGGCGGCACGCTCCGCCTGGGCAGTTTCCCTTGTGAAATCAAGGAAGGAACAATCGCGCGCGAACTCTATGGCAAAGCAAGCATAGAGGAACGACACCGCCACCGCTATGAGTTCAACAACCGCTACAAGGAGCAGTTGGAAGCGGAAGGCATGGTATTCTCCGGTACATCACCGGATGGCCGTCTGGTTGAAATGATAGAGCTTCGTGACCATCCGTATTTCGTAGCTGTACAGTTCCATCCGGAATTCCAGTCCAGACCTACACGTCCACATCCATTATTCCAGGGTCTCATCAATGCATGTGTAAAATAAAATTTTAAAGGCCATCCGGGCAATTAGTGCCCGGATGGCCTTTTTTGGGTTGCCGATCCATAACGATAATCATTGTCATCATCCACAGAAGTTTCAAAAAGGAATTGTAATTTTATTCATATATTGACGGATAACCAAGTATAATGGAAGTGAGGAAAGATGCGGGAGGGAAGGATATGAAGAAACTCCAATTATACTTTACAGTCATTTCGGGCATACTGATTGGACTGGGATTCTACATTCAACGCTTCACTGATATCACATGGTATCCGGCAGTCTTTGTACTGGCCTTCATCATCGGTGGCTGGTTCCAGGCGAGGGAAGGCATTACAAAGACCGTAAATGAGAAGAAATTGAATGTTGAACTGCTGATGATCATTGCTGCGACCGGTGCTTCCATCATCGGCTATTGGTTCGAGGGGGCCATCCTCATCTTCATCTTCAGTGTGAGCGGTACCCTTGAAGCTTATGCAGAGGGCAGGACGCGTGATGCAGTGCAGTCACTCATCAAGATGAAGCCGAATGTCGCCAGCAGGGAGCTCCCCGACGGGGAATATGAAATTGTCGATGTTGAAGACCTCACTATCGGAGATGTCGTCATGGTACGCAGAGGCGACGTTTTCCCGATTGATGGCGTCATCACAGAAGGGGCGACGGAAGTGGATGAGGCGTCGCTGACGGGGGAGTCTGCGCTCGTCACCAAAGAGGCGGATGACACCGTGCTGACTGGTTCCATAAATGAAGGCGGGGTCGTGTCGGTGAGGATGACGGTCGATAATGAAGAAACCATCTTCAACAGGATGATTGAAATGGTACGTGAGAGCGAAAGTGTGCCTTCCAAGCGTGCACAGTTCATCGACCGGTTTGAAAACAAGTATGTATGGATCGTTCTCATCACGACTGCCTTCATGATGTTCATGCCGCATTATATTTTCGGCTGGAGCTGGAATGAGACGTTCTACCGGGCGATGGTGCTGCTCGTAGTCGCTTCGCCGTGCGCGGTCGTGGCATCCATCACACCTGCAACGCTGTCTGCCATTTCCACAAGTGCCAAAAACGGAGTGCTGGTCAAAGGTGGCAAATTCATGGAGCAGCTTGACGATGTGGACTACGTCCTCTTCGACAAGACGGGGACCCTTACAAAAGGGGAGCCTGTCATCACACATTTTGAAGTGCAGGAAGGTGAGGACCGCAGAAGGATCGCAGCAAATGTGTACGCTTTGGAACGGTTAAGCAACCACCCATTGGCTGTGAGGATCAGCGGACATTTTGAAGATGCGAAGCAGGAAGGGCTTGAGGCAGAGGAGGTCCATGATGTGGTCGGGCGCGGGGTCGAAGGGCGTGTTGGCGGCCGTCTTGTCCAGGTGGTCAAGGCAGAGGCAGATGATTTCATGGAACCTTTCAAATCCGAACTCCTCGACACGGGGCATACGGTCACCGTATATATTGAAGATGGGGTCAAAAAGGCGCTCATCGCATTGAAGGATGTCGAGCGGCCGGAAGCAGCGGAGGTCATCAGGAAGCTCAATGAAATGGGCAAGGAGACGGTCATGGTATCCGGGGACAACCCGAAGGCAGCCGACTCTGTTGCAAAATCGATCGGACTCAAAAAGGCGATCGGAAACCAGAGTCCTGAAGACAAGGTGCATCATATCAATGCCTATAAGGAGAAGGGTGTGGTCATGATGGTCGGGGATGGTGTCAATGACGCTCCGGGCATCAAGCAGGCGGATATCGGCGTGGCAATGGGGAAAGGCACCGGGATAGCGCTCGAAACGGCAGACATCGTCCTTATGAAGGAGCAGCTTTCAAGGCTGCCGGAAATGATGCGCCTTTCTTCACGGCTTGACGGCGTAATCAAACAGAACCTGACCTTTTCAATTGCAGTCATACTCGTGCTGATCGCTTCCAATTTCTTTCAGCTGATCAATCTGCCGCTTGGTGTCATCGGTCATGAAGGCAGTACAATCCTTGTCATACTGAATGGGCTGAGGCTGCTCGCCAATAGGGAGTTCAATATGCCTCATTCGTCATTTCATCGACAAGGACAAACAGATGATCATAGAAGTATAGGAATGCAGAGATATAAGGGTTAACAATTTTGTCGAAATTCGGCGTCGGAATGAGGGGACGCGGGGATGACAAATCGATATAATGGTGAAGGTGGTCGATCAATTCAGCTTCATGCTTATTGTAGTTGGAGACCAATACAAATTCCTTCCCGGCATCCTGAAGCGCTGTAATGGATGACTTGACCTCTTCATCGAACTGGTTGGCGAGGACAAGCACACGGTCGGGCGCATCCACTGCTTCCGGTGAATCGAAGGATCTTGTTTTTGGAAGGGCGAGGGAACCGGTCAGCAGGAAGGGTTCAATTCCCCTGAAGTCATGGAAGGTCTGCAGGTGGATTTCACCTTCGCTGCCCACTGCCTGGGCGAGGAGGCGTGCGGCCATTTCTATCTCCTCTTCCTGCGCGTTTATATGATTGTAGATGTTTGTCAATTGCGTCTGCAGTATTTTATCCATATGATCTCTCCATTCGGCTTGATGGTAATGCAATGTTACCAAAACATTGGCCCGAATTAAATGTTTTTGCTATAATCACGTAAAGGAACGAACTTTTAGGAGGAAACTTATAATGCCTTTAGTATCAATGACGGAAATGCTCAACAAAGCAAGAAAAGAAGGATACGCGGTCGGACAATACAATGTGAACAACATGGAATTCGCCCAAGCGATCCTCATGGCATCAGAAGAAGAGAATGCACCAGTCATCCTGGGCGTTTCGGAAGGCGCTGCGAAATACATGAGCGGCATGAAGACTGTGGTCAAAATGATAGAAGGCCTCATGTCCGACATGAACATTACAGTACCTGTGGCGATCCATCTGGACCACGGCTCAAGCTACGAAAAGTGCATAGAGGCTATCGGGGCGGGATTCACTTCGGTCATGATCGATGCTTCCCACGGGCCTTTCGAAGACAACATCGCAACGACGAGAAGAGTGGTCGAGTATGCACATGAGAGAGGCGTTTCTGTTGAAGCGGAGCTCGGCGTGGTCGGAGGACAGGAAGATGATGTAATTGCGGATGGCGTCATCTATGCCGACCCGGAAGAATGCCGCGAACTGGTGGAGCGCACAGGCATCGACTGCCTTGCACCGGCACTTGGTTCCGTACACGGTCCCTATAAGGGCGAGCCGAACCTCGGCTTCAAGGAAATGGAGGAGATCGGCAACCAGTCGGATATTCCATTGGTACTCCATGGCGGCACGGGCATTCCGACAAAGGATATCCAGAAGGCGATTTCCCTCGGTACAGCCAAAATCAATGTGAACACCGAAAGTCAGATAGCGTCTGCGAAGCGGGTAAGGGAAGTGCTTGCCAATGATGCTGATGTCTACGATCCACGAAAATACCTCGGCCCTGCAAGGGAAGCGATCAAAGAAACAGTTCAGGGTAAAATCAAGGAATTTGGCACTTCCAACAGAGCCTAGCATGATGAAGCCATCCCGGCCGGGGTGGCTTTTGTTTGATTTATCCACGAAAAATGTATAAAGTTTGATAGTATATATTACCATTGCCGATTACAAGGTGATTACCCTATAATGAAACAATAACCCAGACGGAGGTGCGATCGATTCATGAAATATTTTATTGATACAGCGAATATGGACGAAATAAGAGAAATAAATGAGTGGGGTGTGCTTGCAGGTGTAACCACGAACCCTTCCCTTGTTGCAAAGGAAAAAGGCATTTCATTCCACGACCGGCTTGTGGAAATATGTGAACTTGTAGGCGGTCCGGTCAGCGGGGAGGTCATCTCCCTTGAAGCGGATGGCATGATCGAAGAAGGCAGGGAACTCGCCAAGCTCCACGAACACATCATCGTCAAGATTCCAATGACGGAGGAGGGCATGAAGGCTGTTAAAGTGTTATCCGGTGAAGGCATCAAGACGAATGTCACCCTTGTGTTCAATACTGTCCAGGCCCTTACCGCAGCACGGGCCGGAGCGACCTATGTGTCCCCGTTCATCGGAAGACTGGATGATATCGGATTGACAGGCCTCGACCTTATCGCAGACATCAAGCATATCTTCACTGTGCATGGCATCGACACGGAGATCATAGCAGCCTCCATCAGGAACGAGTCCCATATCCATGGGTCGGCGATGGCAGGTGCGGACATTGCGACGATTCCGTATAAAGTTCTGAAGAAATTGACGCAGCATCCTTTGACGGATAAAGGCATCGACAAGTTCCTCGAAGACTGGAACAGTATAAAGGACCAATAGGCGGTCCGCCATATAAGGAGAAGAATTATGGGTAAAGAAGTAATTAAAGTGCGGGGCGGCAGAATGCTGTCTGGTGAAGTTGAAATCAGCGGGGCCAAAAATAGTGCAGTGGCACTCATACCTGCATCATTGATGGCTTCAGAAGGGAAGGTCGTATTGGAAGGCCTTCCGGAGATTTCCGATGTCAAAACATTGATGAGCCTTCTGAATGACTTGAACATAGAAACTGAACTCGACGGCACGACGCTTGAAATCAATGCGGAAGATGCAGAGAACATGCCGCTTCCGAACACGAAAGTACAGTCGCTCCGTGCATCCTATTATATGATGGGCGCCATGCTGGCACGCTTCAAGAAATGTGTCATCGGCCTGCCGGGTGGATGTCCACTCGGCCCCCGCCCAATAGATCAGCATATCAAAGGGTTCGAATCCCTGGGTGCGAAGGTGACCAATGAACATGGCGCGATGTACCTGGTGGCGGATAAGCTGAAAGGTGCCAAGATCTTCTTTGATGTCGTTTCCGTAGGTGCCACCATCAACCTCATGATTGCAGCAAGCTGCGCCGAAGGGAAGACCATACTCGAGAATGTGGCCAAGGAGCCTGAAGTAGTGGATGTCGCTTCCCTACTGAACAATATGGGCGCAGATATCCGTGGTGCCGGTACAGATACCATTAAGATCAATGGTGTCGAAAAGCTGCATGGCACTACACACAACATCATCCCCGACCGCATTGAAGCGGGCACCTACATGATTACCGGAGCGGCTGTGGGCGACAAATTCACGGTCCGCAACATCATTCCGACCCATATGGAATCACTCACTGCAAAACTTGAGGAACTTGGTGTGGAGATTGAAATCGGAGATGATTTTGCTACGATCACAAAGCCTGATGTATATAAGCCGATTTCCGTGAAGACCCAGGTTTATCCCGGGTTCGCTACAGACCTGCAGCAGCCGCTGACGCCTTTACTGTTCATGGCTGACGGTGTGAGCAAGATCACCGAAACCATCTACCCAGCCCGTTTCAGACATGTGGATGAACTGGTGAGGATGGACGCGAAAATCGAACAGGCCAGTGGTTCGGCACTCATCTTCCCGTCCCAGCTTAAAGGTACGCATGTCTATGCAAGCGACCTGAGAGCGGGCGCCTGTCTGCTGATCTCCGGCTTGACGGCAGAAGGTATAACGACCATACACAATGTCAACCATATCGACCGTGGATATACGGATATCGTCAAGAAACTCGATGATCTGGGCGCAGAAATCTGGCGTGAGAAAGTCGAGGAAGACTGATGGATGAAGCAAACTCGGACTGCCTGGCAGTCCGAGTTTGCTGTTTTAATGAGGTGTATGCGTCCTGGATCGTCATCTTTCCTTTTATAAAACAATGGTGTAGAATATGGAATGGCTAAAATCCTCCTCTCCAATCATCCCCTCCTGAAAGAGCAGAACCCAATACATGAAAGTGAAGTGAATATATGGCTGAAAGAGAATCCACAGGGTTGAAGTATGAATCCTTCGATGCATTATATAAGAAGAACAATACAAAGGAACTGACTGTGCGTGCGAAAGAGTTGGGGCTCTCCAACTACAGCCGCCTAAATAAAAAGGAGCTTGTCCTTGCCATAATGGAAGCCGAGATGGAAAAGGACGGCAACTACTACATGGAAGGGGTCCTCGATGACATACAGCCGGATGGCTATGGATTCCTCCGGACCGTCAACTTCTCGAAGGGGGAGAAGGATATATACATTTCCGCTTCCCAGATAAGAAGGTTTGAACTGAAGAAGGGGGACAAGGTCACTGGAAAGGTCCGGCGCCCCAAAGAGAATGAGAAGTACTACGGCCTGCTGCAGGTGGACTTCATCAATGACCACAATGCCGAACATATCAGGAAGAGGCCCCACTTCCAGGCGTTGACCCCCCTCTATCCCGAGGAGCGCATCAGGCTGGAAAACAAGCCGACCGACCTCTCTACACGCATCATGGATCTTGTCACCCCGATAGGCTTCGGTCAGCGGGGCATGATCGTTGCGCCGCCAAAAGCGGGCAAGACATCCCTGCTGAAGGAGATCGCAAATGCGATTACCAAGAACCACCCGGAGACAAAGCTCTTCATCCTTCTGATCGGGGAACGCCCCGAAGAGGTGACTGACCTGGAGCGTTCCGTGGAGGATGCGGAAGTCGTGCATTCGACTTTCGACGAACCGCCGGAGCACCACGTCAAGGTCGCTGAACTGCTGCTCGAGCGGACGAAGCGTCTCGTCGAGATGGGGGAAGATGTCATCGTACTGATGGATTCGATCACCAGACTGGCCCGTGCCTATAACCTTGTCATCCCACCGAGCGGGCGGACGCTTTCGGGCGGACTGGACCCGGCAAGCCTGCACAGGCCGAAACACTTCTTCGGCGCCGCCAGGAATATAGAGGCGGGCGGCAGCCTGACCATCCTTTCCACGGCGCTGGTTGAAACGGGCAGCCGCATGGATGACGTCATCTATGAGGAATTCAAGGGTACCGGGAATATGGAACTGCATCTCGACCGCAGCTTAAGTGAACGGAGAATCTATCCGGCAATTGACATCAGGCGGTCGAGCACAAGAAAAGAGGAGCTCCTTCTCGATAAGGCGGAACTCGATGTGCTGTGGCAGCTCCGGAATCTCTTCACCGATGCACCCGACTTTACGGAACGCTTCCTGAAGATACTCAAGCAGACCAAGACGAACGAGGAGTTCTTTGATGTATTGAGGGAGAGGATGCTTTCTTCCCAATCCACAGGCCGTCCTGTAATCTGATTGATCCGTTCCCCTTGATTTCTTTGGGGAAACCTTGTATAATATGTAAGTATTGAAGTGGGATCCCACTAATAAACTCTGTGCCAGATGGTTCAGGGCAAAGGAGCTGGAAATAATGAAACAAGCAATTCATCCGGAATACAACAAAGTAAACGTTGTGTGCTCATGCGGCAACGAATTCGAAACTGGTTCAGTAAACAGTGAAGACATCAAAGTGGAAGTATGTTCTGAATGCCACCCATTCTACACTGGACGCCAGAAATTCGCTTCTGCAGATGGCCGTGTTGAAAAATTCAACAAAAAATTCGGTTTTAAAAGCGCAAACGAATAAGACTATACAACTGTACTGGAGTTACATTCCAGTACAGTTTTTTTGTGTCCAAATATGATATAATTGACGAGATTAAAGAGACGAAAAGGTGAAAATTACATGTTTGATCAACTCGAAATAATTGAAAACAGATATGAACAACTCAATGAAATGCTGAGCGACCCCGACGTTGTCAGTGATTCGGACAAGCTCAGGGAATACTCGAAGGAGCAGAGCGACCTCCAGAAAACAGTGGAAGTCTACAGGGAGTATAAACAGAAGAAGGAAACGATCGAAGAGTCCCGCATGATGATGAATGAAACAGATGACAAGGAAATGCTCGAGATGCTCAAAGAGGAGATTTCCGAATCCGAAAAGGCGATTCCAGGACTCGAAAGCCAGTTGAAGCTTCTCCTCATTCCAAAAGATCCAAATGACGACAAGAACGTCATAATGGAGATACGCGGGGCAGCAGGTGGCGATGAAGCCCAGATTTTTGCAGGAAACCTGTTCCGCATGTACTCGCGCTACGCCGAAGAGAACGGGTGGAAGACGGAAATCGTTGAAGCGAATGCCAATGATCATGGAGGATACAAGGAAATCAGTTTCCTGATACAGGGGAATGGCGCCTACTCCAAGCTCAAATTTGAAAATGGGGCGCATCGTGTACAGCGTGTGCCGGAAACGGAATCCGGCGGCAGGATCCATACATCCACCGCTACAGTCGCAGTACTGCCGGAAGTGGAGGATGTGGAGGTGGAGATCCGCAACGAAGACCTCAAGATAGACACCTACCGTTCAAGCGGTGCCGGCGGACAGCACGTCAATACGACGGATTCTGCAGTGCGCATCACCCACCTGCCGACAGGCACGGTGGTCACTTCCCAGGACGAGAAGTCACAGATCAAGAACCGAGAGCGGGCCATGAAGGTGCTGAAAGCGCGTGTCTACGACATGATGCTGCAAGAGGCCGAGGCTGAATATGCAGAGAAGCGGAAGAGTGCTGTCGGGACAGGGGACCGTTCCGAGAGGATCCGGACATACAACTATCCGCAGAACCGTGTGACAGATCACAGGATCGGCCTGACGATCCAGAAGCTCGATCAGATCATAGAAGGGAAACTAGATGAAATCATCGATGCCCTGACGATCGAAGAACAGACGAGCAAACTGGAAGAATTGAATAATGCATCCCTATAGCTACAGGGAGATGATCAAAGAGGCGAAAGCCTCTTTGAGCGTATCCGGAGGAGAAACACGGCCGGCGATGCTCCTGCTCGAAGACCTCTTCGGCATGGGGACGGTGGATTTCCTCATGGATGGCGACCGTGAGGTGCCTCCATCCGACTATGAGCGGTATAGTGAGGCGCTGGGACGCATCATAGATGGGGAGCCATACCAGTATGTCGTGGGTTCAGCATGGTTCTATGGCGAAAAGTTCAAAGTGTCGAAAGAAACGCTGATACCCCGTAATGAGACGGAAGAGCTCGTGGAGCTTGTGCTGGCGCTGGAACAGGATGATGGCAGGAAAGTTGTGGACATCGGGTGCGGCACCGGAGTCATCGGATTGACGCTGGCGGCTGCATGGCATGATAATGAAGTCATACTTACCGATGTCTCCGGGGCGGCACTCGAAATCACAAGAGAAAATGCACGCACCCTTGGGGTCACCCCCAAAATCATGCAGGGGAGTTTATTTGAGCCATTGATGGCGGAAAGCATGAAAGTGGACTGTGTGATTTCAAATCCACCCTATATTGGCTATAATGAAGTGGATGACATGGGGGCCTCTGTCATCAACCATGAGCCCGCGCTGGCGCTTTTTGCGGAAGATGGAGGGCTCGGCCTGTATAAGAGCATGATAGATCAACTGGAGGATGTACTGCATCCGGGAGGGATGGTCTATTTTGAAATCGGCTGGAGGCAGGCCGGAATCCTGTCGGACCATGTTACGGCCCGCTGGCCGAAAGTGGAGCCACGGGTGAAGAAGGATATGAATGGGAATGACAGAATACTCTATTTCAGATGGGAGGTCTAGCATGGATACAAAAATCTGGGAAATCAGGACGGAACAGCTGAAGGATCGGACTACCGAGGAAAAGATGAAAGAGATCAGGACAGCGCTGGAATATGGGGAGGTGATCGGCATACCGACCGAAACCGTCTATGGTCTGGCAGGTGATGCAAGGAATCCGGAAGCGATACATAAAATATTCGCAGCGAAAAATCGGCCGGGTGACAATCCGCTCATTGTACATATATACAGCATGGATCAGCTTGAAGACTTCACTGAGCCGTTGGACATGAAGGTGCGCACCTTGATGAAGCATTTCTGGCCCGGTCCGATTTCGTTCATCCTGCCGCTGAAGGGGAACATGCTCGCCAGCAATACTGTAGCGGAACTTGATTCGGTTGCGGTCAGGATGCCGAGCCACCCCGTAGGGCATGCCATACTTGAAAAAGTCGGCTTCCCCCTTGCCGCCCCCAGTGCGAACCTGAGCGGCAAACCTTCACCTACACACTACAGTCATGTCATCGACGATCTGAATGGCAAGGTGTATGGCGTTGTTGCAAGCGATCCTGCCACCTACGGACTGGAGAGCACGGTGCTTGACTGCACCCAATTCCCCTACCGCATCGCAAGACCCGGAAGCATCACCAAAGGGGCACTGGAAAACGTCTTGAAAGAGACCGTCAGCAAACACGAGGGATCGGCAGAAAAGCCGATCGCCCCAGGGATGAAGTATAAACATTATGCGCCGCGCCAACCCATGGCCGTCATCGAAGGCGGCCTCAGGAGCAATACGCATCTGAGGGTCGAGGAGGGACAGAAGATCGGGGTCATCGCTCCGGAAGCCGTCCGGGGCCATGTGCCGGAACACGCATACTTCATCAGCCTGTGCTCAGGTGAGGATGATTACCGGGAAGCGGGGCGCAATCTATATGCCGCCCTGAGGAAGATGGATAAATCGGATGTCGATCTGATCTATATCCATGGTTTCCCGAAGAGTGAAGCGACTGAAGCAGTGATGAACCGGATCTATAAGGCCACTGGAAATGAGATAATAAGGGAAGATCCGAAATGAAGATCATTTTTGTGTGTACAGGCAATACCTGTCGCAGCCCTTTGGCTGAAAGCTATGCCAAAACTCAGTTCTGTAATGAAGGGACCGCTTTCGAATCGAGGGGGCTTATGGTCTTCGCAGATGGCATCAGTCCCCTCTCGAAGAGGATAATTGAACGGGAGGGCCTGGAAGAGCCATCATCGCCACGACAGCTGATGGGGGAAGATACAGAAGAAGCACTCCTGCTGGTGATGACCAAAGCCCACAAGAGGGCGGTGAAGGATCAGTTCCCAAGTTCGGATGTGCGTATGATCAGCGAATTTTCCGAAGGCACCGTGGAAGATGTCATCGACCCCTACGGGGGGAGTGAAGCGGATTATGAACGTGCTTTCCGCCAATTGAAGCAATTTATTGATAAATTCAGACTGTAATTTGCCCATGACCACTTTTTTATGGAGACATTTGATATATAATGAAGGTGAGGTGAAGAATATGAAAGTGATTATCGCTTCCGACCATGGAGGGTTCAACCTGAAAAACTCCATTGTCCAAAAATTGCAGGACACAGGGGTGGATATTACGGATTTCGGTCCGGACTCCGACGACTCCGTAGACTATCCGGATTTTGCCCGCCCTGTAGCGGAGAAGGTCGCTTCCGGAGAATATGACCGGGGCATCCTGATCTGCGGTACCGGCATTGGAATGAGCATCACGGCAAACAAGGTCCGGAATATCCGGTGTGCCCTCGTGCATGATACTTTTTCCGCTAAAGCCACACGCGCGCATAACGACTCCAATATGCTGGCCATGGGAGAACGGGTCATCGGCCCGGGACTCGCAGATGATATCGTGGATATCTGGCTCAACACGGAGTATGAGGGGGGCAGACATGAACGAAGAGTTTGCAAGATTGAAGAATGACCTGGATGTTCTGATCGAGCAGCTGGAAGCGTCGGATTTCTTCAAGGAGGGGGAGGACCTTCTGATAGGCTGCTCCACTTCGGAAGTCATGGGACACCATATCGGCAAGGAGAGTTCCATGGAAGTCGCCGAGCTTATATTCGACGCCTTCCATCAGGCGGCCGAGCGCAATCGGCTGAACATCATGTTCCAGGGCTGTGAGCATATCAACCGGGCAGTGACAATGGAATATGATGTGGCACGCGCGCACAAGTATCCGCCGGTCAGTGTCGTACCACACCGGTCTGCCGGGGGCAGTCTGAGCGAATACGCCTATCATCATCTTTCCCGGCCGGTAGTGGTTGAACATGCTGCTGCAGACCGGGGAGTGGATATCGGACAGACGCTGATCGGCATGCACCTTCATCATGTGGCAGTGCCATTCAGGGTGGAGCAGAAGACAGTCGGCAAAGCGAATGTCACTCTTGCATATTCCAGACCAAAACTCATTGGAGGTCCTCGCGCACATTATTAAACAAACATTTAAGGAGAGAAGACATGTCATTTATCGAATCACAAGACCCGAAACTTTTTGAAACAATTGAAGCAGAGCTTGATCGTCAAAACAACAATATTGAACTGATCGCCTCAGAGAACTTTGTATCGGAAGCGGTCATGGAAGCCCAAGGCTCAATACTCACCAATAAATATGCTGAAGGCTATCCCCACAAACGTTATTACGGCGGTTGTGAAAATGTAGATGTTGTGGAAGATCTCGCACGGGAACGTGTGAAATCCCTGTTTGGCGCAGAGCATGCCAATGTTCAGCCTCACTCCGGCTCCCAGGCGAATATGGCCGTCTATTTCTCAGTTCTGAAGCCGGGAGACACTGTTCTCGGCATGAACCTGAATCATGGTGGCCACCTGACGCACGGCAGCCCAGTCAACTTCAGTGGTAAGCTTTTCAACTTTGTAGATTATGGTGTGAGAAAAGAAGATGAATTGATCGATTATGACGAACTCCTTAAAATTGCCAAGGAGCACAAGCCGAAAATGATCGTTGCCGGCGGAAGTGCCTATACACAGACGATCGATTTCAAGAAGTTCCGCGAAATTGCAGATGAAATCGATGCTTATCTGATGGTCGACATGGCCCACATTGCAGGACTCGTTGCAGCTGGCCTGCATCCGGACCCAGTCCCTTATGCCGACTTCGTCACGTCTACAACGCACAAGACATTGAGGGGCCCGCGTGGCGGACTCATCCTTACAAAAGAAGAGCACGCGAAAAAAGTGGACAAGAACATCTTCCCGGGAATCCAGGGTGGACCACTCATGCACGTTCTTGCTGCGAAGGCTGTGGCTTTCGGTGAGGCGCTGAACCCTGAATTCAAGGAATATCAGGAGCAGGTCATCAAAAATGCGAAGACGCTTGCTGGAAGGCTTTCAGAAAAGGGACTGCGCATCGTTGGCGGCGGCACCGAGAACCATATCGTCCTCGTCGATGTGAAAAGTTTCGGTCTGACAGGCAAACAGGCGGAAGAGGCACTGGATGAGATCGGAATCACATGCAACAAGAATACCATTCCTTTCGATGAGGAATCCCCATTTGTAACAAGTGGAATCCGTCTTGGAACTCCGGCGATGACCAGCCGTGGCTTCAAAGAGGAAGAAATGCAGGAAGTGGCTGACCTTATCGCGGAAACACTTACGGCTGTCACAGAAGGTACGAAGTATGAAACGCTGAAGGACAGAGTAAGTGCGCTGACATCCAAATTCCCACTATATAAATAAAATTGACCATGCCGGAATGGGGACACCCCATTCCGGCACAATTGAGAGAACTGGAGGACAAACCATGGCCAAAGTACAAGTGATGGAACACCCTTTGATCCAGCACAAAATGAGTTATATTCGAGATGAAAAGACATCGACCAAGGAATTCAGAGAACTCGTTGATGAGGTAGGCATGCTCATGGCATATGAGGTGACGCGGGACCTGTCCCTTGAAGATGTAGAGGTGGACACACCGGTGACACGGACGACAGCAAAGAGGCTGAGCGGCAAGAAACTGGGTATCGTTCCGATACTTAGGGCAGGACTCGGCATGCAGGAAGGCATACTCAAGCTCATCCCTTCCGCCAGAGTGGGGCATATCGGCCTCTATCGTGATCCGGAGACACTGCAGGCGATCGAATATTATGCGAAATTCCCGGGAGACATAGAAGAACGTGACATATTCGTCATCGATCCGATGCTGGCGACAGGCGCATCTGCTGTAGAAGCGATTTCCGCCGTCAAGAAGCGCGGGGCCACGAAGATCAGGTTCATCTGTCTGATTGCCGCCCCGGAAGGTGTAGAGGTGCTGAAGGAAGCGCATCCGGATGTGGACATCTATATTGCTGCACTGGATGAGAAACTGAATGAAAAGAGCTACATTGTCCCAGGTCTCGGAGATGCTGGCGACAGGCTCTTCGGAACGAAATAGATATAACAAGGAGAAGAAGCAATGAAGAAAATCATGACGATATTTGGAACGCGCCCGGAGGCGATCAAGATGGCGCCGCTTGTCCTGGCACTTAAGAATGATCCGGAACTTGAACCCATCGTAGTGGTCACTGCACAGCACCGCGAGATGCTCGATCAGGTGCTTGATATTTTCGGCATCACACCTGATTACGACCTCGACATCATGAAGCAGGGTCAGACACTTTCCGAAGTGACGGGCAGGGTGATCGCTGGTCTCGAATCCATCATCAAAGAGGCAGGCCCCGATATGATCCTTGTCCATGGTGACACGACGACAACATTTGCAGGGAGTCTGGCCGCGTTCTATAACGAAGTTGACATCGGCCATGTCGAGGCAGGTCTCCGGACCAACAACAAGTACTCACCGTTCCCTGAGGAAATGAATCGTCAGATGACAGGCGTACTTGCCGATCTTCATTTTGCACCGACAGAAAACTCCAAGGAGAATCTGCTCAGGGAAAACAAGAAGGAAGATGGCATCTCCATCACCGGCAACACGGCAATCGATGCTTTGAAGACGACGGTGAACGCGGACTATGAAAGTGAAATCATCGAAAAGCACAAGGATAAAAAGGTGATTCTCCTGACTGCCCACAGAAGGGAAAATATCGGCATGCCGATGGAGAACATCTTCAGTGCCGTACGTGAAATCGTCGAAGAGTTCGAAGACGTGACAGTCGTCTATCCGATCCATAAGAATCCGAAAGTCAGGGAAATAGCCTCCAAATATCTGGCAGGTCATGAGCGCATCGAAATCATCGAGCCGCTCGATGTATTCGACTTCCATAATTTCGCGGCCAAAAGCCATATCATCCTGACCGATTCCGGTGGTGTACAGGAGGAGGCGCCTTCCCTTCAGAAGCCCGTACTCGTCCTTCGTGATACGACTGAGCGGCCGGAAGGTGTGGAGGCAGGCACGCTCAAGCTCGCCGGCGTCCAGAAGGAGCACATCTATGAATTGACGAAGGAACTGCTGACTGATGATGCCCTCTACAGGCAGATGGCCGAAGCATCCAACCCGTATGGAGATGGAAAAGCTTCCCTGAGGATCTGTGAAAACATCAAATACTACTATGGAATCCGGAAGGATAAACCTGAAAGCTTTAATGTATAGAATTATGTCCATAATATGTCGGGGATGGTGGCGGAATAAATAAATCCATCCCTAATATTGACATAAAAAATACAAACAGATATCATTACAAGAGTAATGTAACGGTTTACAGCCAAAGCCGCAGAATACACTAGGAGACAGTGTTTAAAGTGCCATTTTTCAGACGATTTTCCCATCATTTCCTGAAGTTTCTACTTCCCCTTCTATTCATCAGCCTACTCATTCATCTATTTACCGGATCATCCTTTGCAGCGGGTTTTGCTCTTGGTACCTCTGCGTCCATCCTGTTGCTTTTGAACTGGTATTATAATCTTGAGAAGGCGTATGATCCTGGAGAGGAGAAAATCAGGACCGGCACGATCGCAAGGCTTGTGATTGTGATAGTTACATGTTTGTTCTGGGTGAGATTCCCGGAGATTTTCAGCATTTTCGGTATAGCACTTGGGCTTCTGCTCAGCTATATCATGATTCTGTTTCGTGCGATTAAAGAATTGACGAAGTGAAAGAGGTGAGAAAATGGAGCACGGAAATCCGATATGGACAATAGATGTTTTTGGTCTTCCCATTACATTCAACCTGTCTACGGCATTGATGATCGTCATATCATCGCTGATTGTATTCCTGATAGCTTTCTTCATGACAAGAAATCTTGCAGTGAAACCTACAGGAAAAAGTCAAGTACTCATGGAAGTACTGATGAACTTCGTTAAAGGCATCATTTCAGGCAACATGGCCTGGAAACAAGGAGGAAGATTCCACTTCCTGGCCCTGACATTGATTCTTTACATATTTGTCTCGAATATGCTTGGGCTGCCTTTTGCTTTTGTAGCACCGAATGATGACCATGACCTCTGGTGGAAGTCACCGACGGCCGACCCTTCAGTCACACTGACGCTGGCCAGCCTGATGATTGTGCTGACCCACTATTATGGCATCAAGATGCGCGGCACAAAAGCCTATCTTAAATCGTACGTACAGCCGGTGTGGTTCATGGCACCGTTCAAATTCATCGAAGAATTCACATACAACCTTACGCTCGGCTTGCGTCTTTACGGAAACATCTACGCTGGTGAAATTCTGCTGGCACTGCTGATAATGGTAATGGCTTCCGGAGCAATCGGATTTATCGGAGGGTTCATCCCGATGATGATCTGGCAGGGATTCTCAATATACATTGGGGCAATCCAGGCGTTCATATTCGTTATGTTATCAATGGTTTATCTTTCCCATAAGGTGAGCGATGACCATTAATATATAATTCAAATCAAACTTTCAAAAATATTTAGGAGGAACTATATCTTATGATGAATCTACTCGCAGTAGGTATCGCTGCTGGTCTTGCAGCACTCGGCGCAAGTATCGGTATCGGTCTTATCGTATCCAAAACAGTTGAAGGGGTTTCCCGTCAACCAGAAGCTCGTGGTCCACTCATGACAATCATGTTCATTGGTATCGGTGTTGTTGAGGCCGTTCCGATCATCGCGATTGTTATTTCATTCATGCTTATGTTCATGTTCTAAGAATCGTTACATCTGGCGAAGTCTTCTATCAAGATTTCGCCCTCTTATTATGTCGACTATGAAATCAGAATGAAACTCTCGCGAAAGGAGTGTACATAGGTGGAATTTCTTATATTAGGAGCTACGGACACAGTTCCGGCGGCAATCGGTAACAGTCTGATACAGCTGCTCACTTTCCTCGTACTTCTCGGAGCCCTTTCATACTTCGTATGGAAGCCGCTCAAGAAAGTCATGGATGAGCGTGAACAGTTGATTCACTCGGAAATAGATGATGCAGAGCAGCGCAGGATGGAAGCTGTAAAGCTTAAGGAAGAAAATGAAGCAGTGCTCAGGGAAACGCAGGCTGAAATATCCGAAATGATGGATAATGCAAAACAGCAGGCGAAGAAAGAGCAGGAAGCGATCATCCATGACGCAAACACGCGTGCCAACCAGATGATGGAAGCTGCCAAGGCAGATATCGAAAGAGAAAAAGAAAAAGCAATCCGTGATATCAATGATCAGGTGGGCGACATCTCCGTCCTGATTGCAGAGAAGATGATTTCCAAAGAGATCAATCAGCAGGATCAGAAAGATCTGGTTGCAAGGTATCTACAGGAAGCAGGGGGTAAATAATGGCTAACTCAGCTCAAAAATATTCCCAGGCTTTGTTCAGTACCGTGAAGGATGCCGGACGCCTGGATGAGGCCAAGGCGGACTTTGACGAAGTGGTCAAAGCAGTGCGGAATACTCCTGAGTTCCTGACTTTCATGAACAACCCGAAAGTTCCCAGGGACAGTCGTCGGGAGGCGGTGGCAAAGACTTTTGACAGTGTTTCCGAACCGCTCCGCAACATGCTCCTCATTCTCTCGGACCGCAACAGGTTTTCTGAGGTTGAAGCAATCCATGATCATTTCATACAGAACTACAATGCACACTACAAACAGGAAAATGTAGTAATAGAATCGGTTTACCCACTCTCTGAAGAAGAAATTGAAGGTATCGGAAAAGTCTTCATCAAAAAGACGGGTCTTTCAAAACTGCTTATAGAGAATAAGGTCAACGAGGAACTGATCGGAGGCATCCGCGTATTCATCGGCACGAAAGTCTATGACGGCTCATTGAATACACAGTTGTCTGATTTGAAGAATCGGTTCAGAGAAAGTACTAATAGCTAATTAAGGAGTGACATTTGATGGCAATTAAAGCTGACGAAATAAGCGCTCTCTTGAAAAGCCAGATCGAGAACTATGAAGCTGATATGAAAGTATCTGATGTGGGAACAGTCATCCAGGTTGGTGACGGTATCGCACTTGCTCATGGTTTGAATGATGCTATGGCTGGAGAACTGCTCGAATTTCCAAGCGGCGTTCTGGGGCTTGCCCAGAACCTCGAAGAAAACAATATTGGTATCGTAATCCTCGGTCCATATGATGATATTAAAGAAGGCGATGAAGTAAAACGTACAGGCCGCATCATGGAAGTGCCTGTAGGGGAAGAACTCATCGGACGTGTAGTCAATCCATTAGGCCAGCCGATTGATGGCAAAGGACCGATGGGTGCGACGAAGACGAGACCGATCGAAAGCCCGGCAACTGGTGTAATGGCCCGTAAATCCGTTGATGAACCACTCCAGACAGGCATCAAGGCGATCGACGCACTTGTGCCAATCGGCCGTGGTCAGCGTGAGCTCATCATCGGTGACCGTCAGACAGGTAAGACGACAGTAGCGATCGATACGATCCTCAACCAGAAGGACCAGGATATGATCTGTGTATATGTAGCCATTGGACAGAAGGAATCCACAGTCCGTTCCACAGTTGAAACACTGCGTCAGAATGGTGCCCTGGACTACACGATCGTAGTTTCCGCTGGTGCTTCAATGCCTGCACCTCTGCTCTACATCGCACCATATGCAGGTGTATCCATGGCAGAAGAATTCATGTTCAACGGAAAGCATGTACTCATCGTATACGATGACCTGACAAAACAGGCAGCAGCCTACCGTGAACTGTCACTTCTCCTTAAGCGTCCGCCAGGCCGTGAAGCCTATCCTGGTGACGTATTCTACCTGCACAGCCGTCTGCTCGAACGTGCAGCCAAGCTCAACGACGAACTCGGTGGCGGATCGATCACTGCGCTTCCATTCATCGAAACCCAAGCGGGGGACATCAGTGCCTTCGTACCTACAAACGTAATCTCCATCACGGATGGACAGATCTTCCTGCAATCCGACCTGTTCTTCTCAGGTGTAAGGCCTGCGATCAACGCCGGACTTTCAGTATCCCGTGTCGGTGGTTCCGCACAGATCAAGGCGATGAAGAAGGTTGCCGGCACACTGAGGCTCGACCTTGCAGCCTATCGTGAGCTGGAAGCATTCGCACAGTTCGGTTCCGACCTTGACGAAGCGACAGCTGCCAAACTTGAGCGTGGTAAACGTACTGTTGAAGTGCTCAAGCAGGGTGAAAACAAGCCGCTTGCAGTAGAGCGTCAAGTAGTGATCCTCTATGCATTGGTAAATGGTCATCTGGATGACATCCCGGTCGAGGATATCACTCGATTTGAAGATGAATTCCTCAGCTGGCTCGATTCCAATGAACCAGAACTGCTCAAAGGCATTCGTGAAACAAAACAGCTTCCGGACGATGAAGCTTATGTAAATGCAGTAAACAGCTTCAAGAAACTATTCAATCCTTCAGACCAAGGATGATGAATATAGAATAAGGTGGTGAATTCATGGCTTCATTAAGAGAAATTAAAGGTCGTATCGGATCAACCAAAAAGATGAGCCAGATCACTAGCGCCATGCACATGGTTTCGAACTCCAAGCTCAAGAGAGCTGAGGAGAATGCCAGGAAGTTCCAACCCTACATGGATAAGATACAGGAAGCTGTACAAGCCATTGCTTCCGGCGATAATACCAGTTCCCACCCTATGCTCAGGGAGCGTCCAGTGAAACGTACCGGATATGTGATCATTACATCGGACAGCGGTCTAGCCGGCCCATATAATGCCAACATCATAAAAGAGATCACCGGCAAGATCAGGGAACGCCATAATGATAATCCGGATTCCTATGACCTTTTCGTTATCGGAAGGATGGGATACGAATTCCTGGAAAACCGTGGGTACAACATTACGAACCATCGTATTGGGCTGGATGATCAGCCAAGCTTCAGCAGCGTAAAGGAAATCGCCCAGCAGTCGGTGGCACAGTTCTCGAATGAAGATATCGATGAACTGTATATCGTATACAACCAGTTCATTTCCGTGCTCGAGCAGAAGGTATCTACAAGAAAGCTGCTGCCGTTATCCGAAGACGATGCGGCGAATCAGACACAGGCATCGAACCTGTCCACATACGAGTTCGAACCGGACAAGGAATCAATCCTTGAAACCATCCTTCCGCAATATGCGGAAAGCCTGGTCTATGGCGCGCTTCTGGATGCGAAAGCAAGTGAGCACGCTGCTCGTATGACAGCAATGAAAGCTGCAACGGACAATGCAAAAGAATTGGTAGACGATCTATCATTACAATACAACCGTGCAAGACAGGCTGCGATTACACAGGAAATAACAGAAATCGTCGGCGGTGCATCTGCACTTGAATAAAGAAAGACTAGGAGGAAATCGAATGGCTTTAGGTCAAGTGGTTCAAGTCATGGGACCTGTAGTTGATGTGCGCTTCGAAGAAGGCAAACTGCCGGAACTGAACAATGCGCTCTACATCAACTTGGATGATGAAAATGAAAAAGAAGCCCTCGCTCTTGAAGTCGCACTCCACCTTGGAGACAATGTCGTGAGAACGATTGCGATGAGTTCTACAGACGGATTGCAGCGTGGTACTGAAGTTACAAACACAGGTAGCCCGATTACTGTACCTGTCGGCCAGGTGACACTCGGCAGGGTGTTCAACGTACTTGGTGAGCATATCGATCTTGGAGAAGCGATTCCTGAATCAGAAAGAAGAGATCCGATTCACCGTCAGGCTCCAAAGTTCGAAGATCTGACAACGAATGTTGAAATCCTTGAGACAGGCATCAAAGTAGTCGATCTGCTGGCTCCTTATACAAAAGGTGGTAAAATCGGCCTGTTCGGCGGTGCCGGAGTAGGCAAGACGGTTCTTATCCAGGAACTGATCAACAACGTTGCACAGGAACACGGCGGTATTTCCGTGTTTGCAGGTGTAGGGGAACGTACACGTGAAGGAAACGACCTCTATCATGAAATGAGTGATTCCGGAGTTATCGCCAAAACTGCGATGGTATTCGGCCAGATGAACGAGCCGCCAGGTGCACGTATGCGTGTCGCCCTATCTGGCCTTACAATGGCAGAATACTTCCGTGATGAAGAAGGACAGGACGTACTGCTCTTCATAGATAACATCTTCCGTTTCACACAAGCCGGCTCCGAAGTGTCTGCATTGCTCGGACGCATGCCGTCAGCCGTTGGTTACCAGCCGACGCTTGCTACAGAGATGGGTCAGCTCCAGGAGCGTATCACTTCCACAAGTGTCGGTTCAGTCACTTCCATCCAGGCAGTATTCGTACCTGCCGATGACTATACTGACCCGGCACCGGCACAGACATTCGCACACCTGGATGCAACAACCAACCTCGAGCGTAAACTTTCCGAGATGGGTATCTATCCAGCCGTGGATCCATTGGCTTCCACATCCCGTGCTCTGACACCGGCAGTTGTCGGCGAAGAACACTATGATGTTGCACGTGGTGTCCAGGCGACGATCCAGAAGTATCGTGAACTTCAGGATATCATCGCAATACTGGGTATGGATGAGCTGTCGGAAGATGATAAGAGAACAGTATCACGTGCGCGCCGCATCCAGTTCTTCCTTTCCCAGAACTTCCACGTCGCAGAACAGTTCACGGGCCAAAAAGGGTCTTACGTACCAGTCGAACAGACTGTCAGCGACTTCAGGGAGATACTTGACGGCAAATACGATCATATCCCGGAAGATGCATTCCGTCTCGTCGGCGGCATTTCCGATGTGCTTGATAAAGCACGTGAGATGGGCGTAGAAGTCTAAAATCGGGAGGGTTAGCAAATGAGTACAATTGCACTGGATGTAGTTACACCAAACGGTTCCGTATTCAATGAAGAGGACTGTGAAATTATTATACTCCAGACCAAACAGGGTGAGATCGGCGTCATGGCCGGCCACGTCCCGACGGTTGCTGCACTGAAGATTGGCAGTCTGCGAGCAAAGATAGATGGCCAGTTTGAATACTTTGCAGTAACAGATGGCTTTGTCGAAATACGTCCTGAAAAGGTTTCAGTATTGGTACAGGCTGGTGAATTCGCAGAAGATATAGATACAGAGCGTGCCAAGCAGGCCAAAGAGCGTGCCGAATCACTGCTCCAGCAGGAACGCGATGAAAAAGTCGACCGGTATCGTGCTGAATTGGCATTGCGCCGTGCAATCAACCGATTGGATGTATCAAAACATAGTTAATAAATCCACCCGGGCTTCGGCCCGGGTTTTTTAGTAGGTGAATGAAGATGTTGTTTTCCCAATTGGCCTTTATGCATATCGTTCTTCATATGTTTTGTGTCGTTTTTGCTTTCTGGGTGCTTGGGGCATTGAATATCGACAGCTGGTTCAAAAAAGGTGAAACAGGGCGGATCAGGCTGTTCATCATACTTGCCGCAGTGCTTCTCGGGAGCGCGCTCAGCAATTTCATCATGGACTTCTTCCGGTTGGTGCAGGAAGCATCGCTTCTATTTTAGTTATGCTTTGCAAACATGTTTATACATCTTTAAAATAGTGAATAGTGTATCGTAAGTAAAAGTATGGAGTGAGTGAAATGGATTCTATAATTGTTAAAGGTGGAAATAAACTTTCGGGTTCTGTAGAAATAGAAGGTTCAAAAAATGCCGTACTGCCGATTTTAACTGCATCGTTGCTTGCAAGTGAAGGGGTATCAAAGCTACATAATGTACCCAATCTTTCCGATGTAGGCACATTGAGTGCATTGCTGGAACATCTCGGTGCATCTGTGGAGCTGGGCGATAAGACGGTTGCCATCGATGCGAGTGGTGAACTGAGCTGTGATGCACCATTCAACCTGGTAAGCAAGATGCGTGCAAGCATGCTGGTCATGGGACCGCTGCTCGGCCGTTACGGGTATTGCAATGTCGCCATGCCGGGAGGATGTGCGATAGGCTCCAGGCCAGTGGAGCAGCACATCAAAGGCCTGGAGAAGATGGGAGTCACATTCCGAACGGTGGACGGCAGCTTCGAAGGGAAGGTCGAAGACCGTCTGAAAGGTGCGAAGATCTACCTCGATTTCCCGAGTGTGGGTGCAACACAGAACCTGATGATGGCTGCGAGTCTTGCCGAAGGTGTGACGGAACTGGAGAATGCGGCCAGAGAACCTGAGATTGAAGACCTGGCCAATTATATCAATGCCATGGGGGGCCGTGTATCGGGTGCCGGTACAGGCCATATTACGATTGAAGGTGTAGAAGTCCTTAAAGGGGTGGACCATACCGTCATCCCAGACAGGATTGAAGCAGGTACATTCATGATTGCCGGGGCAATCACAAGAAGTGAAATCGTCCTGGATAATGTCATTGCGGACCATCTTACAGCACTCATCTCCAAACTTGAAGAGATGGGCGTACGTATTGAAGAGGAAGGGAAGAGTGTGCGTGTCATACCGGGTGAATATTTGAAGCCCATCAAGGCAAAGACCCTCCCGCATCCGGGATTTCCGACTGATATGCAGAGTCAGCTGATGGCGCTGCTTGCCACAGTCAACGGTACGAGTGTGATTACTGAAACAATTTTTGAGAACAGGTTCATGCATGTGAACGAGTTCAGGAATATGGACGCCGACATCACTGTCGAAGAGAACCACGCATTCATCAAAGGCGGCAGGAAACTATCCGGTGGACGGGTAAAGGCGACGGACCTTAGGGCCGCTGCCGCCCTGATTCTTGCAGGTTTGGCTGCAGAAGGGTATACTGTAGTTACTGAATTAAAGCACCTCGATCGTGGATATGTCGATTTTCATAAGAAGCTTGAACAGCTTGGCGCTGACATAGAACGGACAGGTGAAAGTTCCACACAGGAAAGTGTGACATCTTCGAAATAAAGAGGTAGTTTTATGGCCGAGCAATCAAAAAAGCTAGTCCACCGCAGGTTCCCGCTGATCATCAGAGTTCTGCTCTTCATCTATATTGCAATCATCGTCTTCTTTGGCGGATTGATGATAGGGTATGGCATTCTGGACAATCCTATGGAAGTATTCCGTATTGAAACATGGGAACACATCATAAATATGACCAAGGAATGATTATATGCTGACGTATGACCAGATCAAGGCGGTAATTCCGCATCGCCCCCCGTTTCTCCTGATCGACAGGGTGACTGAAATAGAGCCTGGAGTCAAATGCTCGGGAATCAAGCAGGTATCCGGAAACGAACCATTCTTCCAGGGCCATTTCCCTGAATATGCAGTAATGCCAGGCGTGCTCATCGTTGAGGCGCTGGCCCAGACTGGTGCCGTCGCCCTGCTGCAGGAAGAGCGTTTCAAAGGAAAGCTCGCATTCTTTGCCGGCATCGACAAATGCAAGTTCAAAAGACAGGTGACACCTGGAGATACTTTGGAACTCTCAGTGGAAATCACAAAGTTGAGGGGGCCGATCGGCAAGGGCGATGCTGTCGCCACTGTCGATGGTGAAATTGCCTGCAAATGTGAGATCACTTTTGCGATTCAGGATAATAAAACATCCGATGACTAGATTAGTCATCGGATGTTTTTATTTCGGCCTTCGATTCCATCATCGCTTTGAATTCATTGAGCAGTTTTTCCTGCTCATAGCCTTCATCAAGCAGGTGGGACAGGAGGTCTTCTGCATAGTGTGGGCCCTGAACGATGATTTTGCCATTGAAGATCAGGGACAATGCATTATCAATTTCATTCATTTCGTTAAAGACCCCTTTGAATCTGGCAGGTTCGTTGGAATGGCGTGTGATGGTCACAAGCATTTCCATCTCGGTACCGACATGGTCCTCGAGTATATCCTTGAAGTCGGTTGAAGTTGAGATTTCGACCAGCCAAGGGTCTTCCTGCTTTTCTTTATTTATGATGATGCCGTCAATCAGATCCAGGATTATGAAATTATTTTCATGTTCAAGTTTCAATTCCACAACTTTAAAAGACTTCATCTGAATTCCCCTTTCGAAAAATGATGCATATCTTCAAAAAATGCATAATGTACAGGTCTTATCCCCATTATAACGTGAATCAGCATCAGATATATTTCAATTGTAAAGAAAATGAATATAAAATCAAATTTCCGTGTTTTGCAAAAAATTTCTCCTGACTATATCTTAGATTCAGAAGGGGGGTGGATACATGATGAACAAAGTGCTGCTTGTGGGAGAACTTGTGAGGAACGTCACTTTGCAGAAGACAGCGAATGGAAGTGTCAATTCATTCATTATAGCAACAGTCAGAGTGCCGAAAGATGAAAGGAAACCGAAGGAGGTCCATTTCATTTACTGCAAGGCTTTCGGTAAAGCAATACCCAAAGTACTTTCAGAATCAAAAGAAGGGGATATTCTTTGCGTCAGTGGCCAGGTGGCGACAACCGTCTATACTACATCCGAAGGGGAGAAGGAGTACAGGATGGAGATATGGGCAGAGAATGTGAAGTGCCTGCCGGACAAGATGAAGGATCAGAAGGATATGACCAATCCTTCCAAAATGATCAATGATGCTGTGAGGCATTACGATCAATGGGACTACATCGGCGAAAGAGCTGTCCATACATTGGAAAAAGGGGAGGACGACGGGCGCCCGGTCGGGCCGAAAGATACTCACCTGGAACCATTGGAGAAGATACTGGCTGAACATGGTGACAAGCCGGTAAAGGAATCAAAGAGTACACATACCAGAACCAACAGAGACAACCATGACCGAAAAACAAAAGCCCTTGCCTGAAACATATGCACACCACTCAATCTATATTCTACACTCACACTACTCACCAAGCTCTGCGCAAGGCTGAACGCTGCGGTCAAGCCTGATGCAGAGCTTTTTTGCACTTCAAATAAAATGAATGCATTCTTTTATTACATATTACATATGATTTATTACGGATATCAGACAATATAGACTATTCAAATCACTGGGCTGAATCTCCAGCCCAGTTGACAAGCCTGTCGTAGAGCCTTCTTTAATAGTATGCAGGGGTGATTCATCAGTAGCTTAATGGCTGAGTTATAATTCTACACTATTGTTGCAATAATGTATCATGGCAGGAAATATTTCTGTAATACGACTGTAAAAGAGCCCGTTTTATTTTATATTCCTGTAACCTACGAAATGTTTATCTCTGATATAGTACTAAACAGTTGATAAAACAGAGATCCAATTAAGGGATTAACGGGAGGAAATTTTAACTATGAAAAAAGTACTATCAGTCGGTGCAGCAATTGCGGTATCAGGAACTCTTGCTTACAGTGCAGAAGCAGCAAGCCACACTGTGGACAAAGGTGATACACTTTCCCAGATCGCCCATGAAAACAATACAACAGTAGATGCAATCAAATCAGAAAACAATCTGTCATCCAACCTCATCCTGCCAGGTCAGGTTCTCGAAGTAAGCAATGAAGAGAATGCTGAAGCTCCAGCAGAAGATGGTATATATAAAATCAAGTCCGGCGATACTCTATTTGAAATCGCTCAGCAATTCGATGTAACAGTTTCCGATCTTAAAGCATGGAACAACCTTTCTTCAGATCTCATCTTTGCAGGCAAAACACTTGCAGTTTCAGGCAATAGTGTAGAACAGGCACCTGTAGTGGAAGCACCACAAGTTGAGGAAACTCAGGAAGTTCAACAGACTGAGCAAGTAAACCAGGCACCTGCACAACCTTCTGAAGAAGTTCAGGAACAACGTGCAGCTGAGCAGGCAGCACAAGAGCAACGTGCGGCTGAGCAGGCAGCACAAGAGCAACGTGCAGCTGAACAAGCGGCGCAAGAACAACGTGCAGCTGAGCAGGCAGCACAAGAACAACGTGCAGCTGAGCAGGCAGCACAAGAGCAACGTGCAGCTGAACAGGCAGCAGCAGAACAACGTGCAGCTGAGCAGGCAGCACAAGAGCGTGAGCAGCGTAACCAAGCACAAGCCCAAAACCAGTCTACATCCACTTCAAGCAATGCGAGTGGCCAGAACTGGGGCGCGCTTGCACAATGTGAATCCAGTGGAAATGCAAGTGTTGTAAGCTCCAATGGTCTCTATCACGGCCTCTATCAGTTTGACGTTCAAACTTGGCGTTCTGTAGGTGGCAGCGGTCTGCCTTCCCAAGCATCTCCAGCTGAACAGACTAAGAGAGCACAGATACTGTTTGATCAAAGAGGATCACAACCTTGGCCTGTATGTGGTTCAAGACTGTAAGTTTGAGCCGTCAATTCCAAAGACCCAGCAAAAGCTGGGTCTTTTTTCATGAAAATAAGCGTTCACACTTTTTATATAAGCCTAGGAAATGTTGACTATTCTGTGAGTGATTTCGAATATGTATATATTATTATCCGACAGGGTGCATAAAATGATTTTTTTAGATACTCTTTTATGTTACAATTTCACTTATGTGAGACAAATTATTGAGGTGAAGAAATGAGTAAAAAATGGCTCTTTCCGATAATGATCGGCCTGGTCCTGGTACTTTCCGGGTGCGATTATTCTCAGGAAGAAAATAGAAACGGATTTTTCTTTAATACATTCGTTCAACCGATGGATTCACTGCTGCATTGGCTCGGAGACAACCTGAACAATAACTACGGGCTGGCAATCATCGTAATTACCCTTATCGTCCGTCTGGCAATCTTTCCGTTCATGATGCGTACATACAAGAATCAGATGATGATGCGTGAAAAGATGAAGATAGTCAAACCTGAAATGGAAGAGATTCAGAAGAAGACTAAAGTTGCGACTACACAAGAAGAGAAGATGGAAGCACAGCAGGAAATGATGGCCCTGTACAAGAAGCACGGCATCAATCCGCTCAACATGGGCTGTCTGCCGATCCTTATACAGATGCCGGTCGTCATGGCACTCTACTTCGCACTCAGGTTCCCTTCCGAAGGCGGTATTACAGAATACCCGCACTTCCTATGGATGAATCTGACGGAAGTCGACTTCTTCATGGTGGCGATCGCTGGTATCGTCTATGCTGGACAGGCCTATGTATCCATGCAGTTCGTGCCTGCAGAACAGCGCAAGCAGATGCAGCTGTTCATGTACATTTCCCCAATAATGATCATCTGGATTTCATTGATTTCCCCTTCCGCACTCCCATTATACTGGGCAGTCGGTGGTGTATTCCTGATCTTCCAGACTTGGGCAGGGAATACCTTCTATAAAAATAAGGTTGCTGAAGAAATGGCACCAATCATTGAAGCACATGAGCGGGAAAAAGCAGAAAAGGAACAGCGCATCAAGAATGCTAAAGTGATGCCGAAGAAGAAGCGCAAGAAGAAAAACAAATCTTAATCCATTGATATACAAAGAGGCCCGATATCTTCATGATATCGGGCCTCTTATGTGTGCGTTCATAATGTATTTAAAGTATGGGTGAGATCAGGTTGGCAATGCTTTCCTTGATCCGGATCCATTTGCTGCGTGCTGCATATTTCTCCTTCGTTAGAAGAGAACAGTCCTTGATATCCTCTTCGAATATGCGCCGGTATTGTATGGCTTCCTTTTCGTCATAGATGAAGGCATTCACTTCAAAATTCAGGAGGAAGCTCCTCACATCGATGTTCGTCGTCCCTACACTCAGGACTTCATCATCAATCATTATGGTCTTCTGATGAAGGAACCCTTTTTCATATATATGGACCTGTGCGCCCATATCGAGCAGTGCTCCGGCATTGGAATAGGTCCCCCAATAGACGAAAGGATGGTCGGGCTTGTTTGGTATCATCAGGTGGACTTCGATACCGCTCAACAGGGCTATACGCAGGGCTTCCAGGAAGGACTGGTCGGGGATGAAGTAGGGTGTCTGTATATAGATGCTCTTTTTGGCGCTATAGATCATCTTCAGATATCCATATTTGATCTGCTCCCATTTCTCATCCGGCCCACTTGACGCTATCTGAATCGGTGTGTCTCCCATGTAGTCCATTTCAGGAAAATATCGGTTTTCCCTCACCATGTTGTTACGCTTATTGTGGGAATTCCAGTCTAGCATGAAGCGCAGCTGCAGTGACTTTACTGCATTACCTTCCAATCTGAGGTGTGTGTCCCGCCAATAGCCGAACTTTTTGTTTAAACCGATATACTCATCACCAACATTGAATCCTCCGACATAACCGACAGAGCCGTCTATGACCACAATCTTGCGGTGGTTCCTGTTGTTTATCCTTGGATTGATCAACGGCAGTTTGCTCGGGAAGAAGGCTTCGACGACACCGCCGGCTTCCCTGAGTTTCCTGAAATTACGGAGACTCAATGCCCGGGAGCCCATATCATCATAAAGGATCCTGACGGATACGCCCTCTTTCTGCTTTTTGAGCAATGCCTCATAGAGCCTCTGTCCAATGCCATCCAGTTTGAAGATATAGTACTGGAAATGAATATGGTCCCGTGCATTGCGTATATCCTCCAGAAGATGATCGAACTTTTCATTACCGTCGGTAAAAGTGCGGATCGAATTGTTGATGGTCAGGAAGGACTGGTTGTTGTAGAGCAGCATATGGATGATTTTCCTGTGCTTGTCCATCACCCTGTTGGAGAATGAAATGCTGTTATCGCGCAGTTCCTGGAGCTGATCATCGACCAGATGCTCAAGCCCGACCTTGTCCTCCTCATTCACTGTGAAGATTTGCTGGTTGTAGATCTTGCGGCCGAAGAATATATATATGATGAAGCCGATGATAGGGAGGAAGAACAGTACGAAAAGCCATGCCCAGACACTCTGGGCACTTCTTCTTTCGAGGAATATCAGACCGATGGCAAACAGGAAGTTGATGCCGAAGGTAATCAATGTTGCAATTCCAAGTATCCCCGTGTTAAGCAAGTAATCGAATATGAACCATTCCATGGAAGTCACCTCTTCTCCATTCTATTATAAACCAGAAATGTTTGAAATTCTGTAATATATATTTACTGAAATATATGGATAATTACTCGGAATAAGGGTAAGATGAAGGTAAGCTGTAAGTGAAGGAGTGTCATTATGCATAGCAACGACCATTCCAAAGTTAAGCAAGTCGTCACGATGCTGAGTGAACTCGGGGTCAAAGTGAAAGTTTCGAAATCAAGATTCGAGATCATGAACCGTATCGCACACAAGGAAAAGTTGAGATTGAAGGAACAGAACATCTAAAGAAAGCCGCAGCCTGATTCTCTCAGGCTGCGGTTTTTCATGTCTTTTGACGGTACTGGTAGAAATAGATGCTCATTATGATGCCGATGGCCAGCATGTTGGCCCACAGTCCACTGCCGCCGTAACTGATGAAAGGAAGCGGCAGGCCGGTGATCGGCACGAGCTGTATCGTCATGCCGATGTTCTGGAATACATGGAATATCAGCATGGAAAGATATCCGATGATGAAATAGGACGAAAAGCTGTCAGTCACTACGGTGGCGATGCGGAAGAGGTGGAGCATCAGCATGAACAGCAGTACAACAACCGCCGTCGATCCGATGAAACCGAACTCTTCCCCGATGATTGTGAATATGAAATCGGTGTGGTTCTCAGGGATATAGACGATCCCATCCTTGAACCCCTTGCCATCAATGCCGCCGGAACCGATTGCCTTCAATGAGTTGCTGAGCTGGAAGCCGCCTTCAGTGACATACTCTTCCGGGCGCAGCCAGGAATAGATCCGCTCGAACTGGTAGGGGTGGATGCCAAGGTAGCGCTCAAGGATGTCCGGCCGATAGATGATGCCGAGGATCAGTGCGCCGCCGATGGTCGCGACGATCGCCAATGCAGGGACGATGAGCCACCAGCTGATGCCGGAGACCACGACCATGCCGAACAGTATGGCAATCATCACAAGTGTCGTCCCAAGGTCGTTCTGCAGCAGTATGAACAGCATGGGAAGTATGGATACTGCAACGATTTTGAACAGCAGCTTGATATCTACATTGAGATCATTCGTCAATTTATATTTGTTGTGCTGGCTGATCAGGTAGGCCAGTGTGAGTATGTAGATGATCTTGACGATCTCGGACGGCTGTATGCTGAAGAACCCGAACTGGTACCAGCTCTTGGCGCCGTTGATGATCGGTGTAAGCGGGGAGACGGGGGCGACGAAAAGTATGATCAGCGACAATACGCCGAGCGTGTAGATGATCCAGATGTACTGCTTGATCCACTTGACCGGGATGAAGTTCAGGATGAAGACCATGATGAATCCAAGACCATAGAAGATAATCTGACGCACGCTGAAATCGGTGCTGTATTGTCCACTGGTCATCGCTGAACGGATCATGAAGACACTGATCGTCCCAAGCAGCAGGATGAGCAGGACGAGAGTCCAGTCGATTCTTGAAAATATATTGGCATTCTGTCTTTTATAACTTTGGTTGTTGTCCAAAAAATTCACCTAACCCATATAGAAATCATGACATTTAGTATACACTATTTTATAATAAAGTCAGTGTGTTTATCCAATAGTAATGCAACCGGATTAAAAATAATTTCCAATACTAAAAATTGATGGAGTTGGACGAATCTTATGATTGAAACGACAATTGAGAAAATTGCAGAACTATGCGATGGCAAAATGAATGCGCGTGCCGAGGCCATGAAGGACAAAAAGATCAAAGGTGTGTCGATCGATACACGGACGCTTGGAGAAGGCAACCTTTTCGTTCCCTTCAAAGGTGAGAATGTCGACGGCCACCGGTTCATAAATCAGGCTTTTCGTGCTGGTGCGGCGTTGAGCCTGACTGAACAGGCACCAGGCGCCGTCGATCCGGATCTGCCGCTCATCCATGTGGAGGACGGGCTCACGGCACTCCAGGATCTTGCGCGCGGCTATCTGCAGGAAGTTTCACCAAAAGTGATCGCCATCACAGGCTCCAATGGAAAGACGACCACCAAAGATATGGTGGAGTGCCTCCTTGCCCCTCACTTCAGAGTGAAGAAGACGATTGGAAACTACAATAATGAGATCGGTCTGCCGCTCACCATTCTTCAATTGGATAGGGACACTGAAATCTCGATACTTGAAATGGGGATGGATGCCAAAGGAGATATCCGATTCCTGAGCAGGATGACGAACCCGGATATCGCCATACTCACGAATGTGGGGGAATCCCACATTGAAAAGCTGGGTTCAAGGGAGAATATTGCGGAAGCGAAGTATGAAATAGTGGATGGATTGAAATCTTCAGGCACTTTCATCTATTCCAGGGACTACCCGCTCCTTGAAGATATTGTGGACCGGAATGCTGTCTACAATGTGCGTTCCGCAGGTGAAAGCAAAGAGAATGATCTGCAGATAGCAGATGTCCATCAGACGGATCAGGGTACGCGCTTCAGACTCCATCCGCTTGATCTCGAAGTGGGCATACCCCAGCTTGGCCTGCATAATGCGTCCAACGCGACACTTGCGCTTCTTGCGGCGGAAGCGGCAGGTCTCGACATCAGTGAAGTGAAGGAACATTTTGATGATCTGGTTGTAACGGACATGAGAATGGAACAGACGCGCCACCCGGGCGGTGCAACCATAATCAATGATGCCTACAATGCAAGTCCTTCCAGCATGAAGAGTGCAATCGATACGGTCGGCCGCATGGAGACCGGCAGTCGGATCCTCGTGCTCGGTGACATCCTGGAGCTCGGTTCATATTCAGGGGAACTGCACAGGTCGGTGGCACAGCATATCAATGAATCGCCCTATACCTTCGATCATCTGTTCACCTTTGGGGAGTCATCGAAAGCCATCCATGAAAATGCAGAAGTGGAAGCCAAGCACCACTACGGTGACATCGGAGAACTCGCCGGTCATCTCGCCCAGGTGATGACGGGGGACAGTGTGATTCTGCTGAAAGGATCGAGAGGTATGGCGCTGGAGAGGGTGAACGATTATATCTAAACCGATCGGAATACTTTTCCTCCATGGCTATACAGGAGGAAGGTACGAGCTTGAACCATTGTTCGACTACCTGAAGTCACGCTATGATTTCGAGTATGAGTTTCCGGTATATCCGGGACATGGCACCATACTGGATCTGAAGGCGTCGACAGGAGACCAATGGTACGCGGAAGCTCTGGATGCGTATCACGCCCTGAAGCAGCGTGTGGACCGGGTTCACATCATCGGCTTTTCGATGGGCGGAGTATTCGCGAGCCATATCGCCCAGCATGAGCCGGTCGAAAAACTCGTGCTCATCGCACCAGCATTCGAGCATATAAAGCTGTCACAGCTGAACAGGCTGAATCTGACCCCGCGCCATTTCAGCGAGCATATGAAGATGAAACTGTACCAGAAGATAAAGAAGCGCATCAAGGACATCCCATTTCGTGCCTATCAGGAGTTCAAGACCATCGTTGAAACAAAAAAGGATGGGGTGGAGCATATCCCCTCCCGCACATTGATCATCCATGGCAAGCTCGATCTGCTCGTACCCTACGAAAGCAGCGTCGAACTGGCAAAGAAGATTCCCGATGCCACACTGGATCTGATTGAAGATGCACCGCACCTTTTTGCTTTTACAGACAGGAATCAGCTGGAGCTCAACATCGCTGCAGAACGCTTTTTATTCAAGGAATAGAAGCAGGCTTGTATTTTTAGTCTGGAAATGTTAATATTGAGAAGTTATGCGTAACGAAAATGAGAACGAATAGTCAAAGGAGACTCTAATTTGAAGTTTTTTAAACAATTAGGTGTCAGTGATGAAACCTTAAAATCACTGGAAGATATAGGATTTGAAACACCAACCCCAATCCAGGAAGAGAGCATTCCACTTGCTCTGGAAAGAAAAGATATTCTTGGACAGGCTAAAACAGGTACTGGTAAAACGGGCGCGTTTGGTATTCCTATTATAGAAAACACAGAGAAGCAGGCAGGTACACAAGTATTGATCCTCACACCGACAAGGGAATTGGCGGTTCAGGTGAGTGAGCAGCTCAAAAAATTCGCCAAGTACAAGAAACTCGGCGTATCCGTGATATTCGGCGGCATGAGCATCGACCGCCAGATCAAGGATCTTAAAAAGAAACCGGAAATCATCGTCGGTACACCAGGACGTGTAATCGACCACATCAAACGCAGAACATTGAAGCTCGACAGCATCAATACGCTTGTGCTGGACGAAGCGGATGAAATGATGAACATGGGATTCATCGATGATGTGAAATTCATCATGTCGGAAATTCCAGAGGGTGACAGACAGACATTGCTGTTCTCCGCAACGATGCCGAAAGCGATCCAGGAGCTCGTCACACGCTTCATGAAGAGCCCGAGCATCGTCAAGACGATGGATCAGGGTGGCGCAAGCGATCCACAGATCGAAGAGCACTACACGATCGTAAAAGAGCTTGAGAAGCTCGAAGTCTTCACTGACTTCCTCGATGTCCATCAGCCGGAACTCGCGATCGTCTTCGGACGTACAAAACGCCGTGTCGATGAACTGACAGGTGCACTTGTAGCCAAAGGCTATCGCGCCGAAGGGCTCCACGGTGACATTACCCAATCGAAGCGACTGGAAGTTCTGAAGAAGTTCAGGAACGATGCGCTGGATATCCTCGTCGCAACTGATGTTGCAGCAAGGGGTCTCGACATCTCCGGCGTTTCCCATGTATACAACTTCGATATCCCTCAGGATGCCGAAAGTTATACACACAGGATCGGACGTACAGGCCGTGCAGGTAAAGAAGGTATGGCACTTACATTCGTCAATCCGGTAGAGATGGACTACTTGAGGATGATCGAGAACGAGAAGAAGAAGACGATCTCTGCTCTCAGACCGCCTCTCAAGAAGGAAGTCCAGAAGTCCCGTGAGAAGGAAATATTCAACAAGATCGAACAATGGAAATCCGAGAATAAGAATACGCACACATTTGAAACGGCTGAGCGTCTGCTCGAGCAGGGTGAAGCGAAGGAAGTTGTAGCTGCTATCCTCAATGAATTCCTGTTCAGCAGAAATGAAGACAGCATCCAGCTGTCATTCGAGAAGCCTCTGACACGCAAAGGCGGACAGCGCCGGGGCAAAGGCCAAGGCGGCGGTGGCAAGAAACCATTCCGCAAAGGACGCACCCAGGGCAGTCAGGGCGGACGCAACCACAAACGCCAGGGCGGCGGCAACCGTCAGCCACAGGGCGGACAGAAGCGCAGTCAGGGTGGCCGCACCTTCAAAGATCATATCAAGTAAACATCGAGCATCCTCGCCCCCCCATGGGGCAGAGGATGCTTTTTATTGTTATAATGTTGTAATGGGACAATTGAACATTCTCCCCATTTAATTTAAAGTATAATTAATACATATGAAATCAACAGGGGGCAAATATGAAAAGAGTACATGATGATGTCGTCCACTATATGAGGGTGCGGTTCTTCTGGACTTTCCTCATATGGGCATTTGCCGCACTCCTGGCAAGTGCTGCCGCCTTCTATTTTGAGCTTTCGCACTGGGTGTACTGGGGTGCCTCCCTGTGGCTTACCTTCCTGTTCATCATCGGTATAATCGTCCGGCCGCTGGTCTACTGCAGAGTGACCCGCTACAGGCTCAAGACGGACCACATCATCGTCAGGAAAGGCTTCTTCAGGGTATCGACGAAAATGGTGCCCGTGAGACGGATACAGGGGGCAAAACTGTCCACAGGACCTGTTTCAAGGAAGTATAATCTGGCACTGCTGGAAGTCAGTACAGCGAGTTCGCGCCTGCTGATGCCACCCCTCAAAATAGAGGAAGCCGCGATTCTGAAAGAAGAGGTCATTGAGCTTGTGAAGGGGGAGCATACAGATGTATAGTCCACAGAAACTGCATCCGATCGCCTATCTCGGCAGTGTGGTGAACGGCATTAAAAATCTTTGGATTCCCCTGATCATTGTGCTGTTCAATTCGAGGGAGACTCTGCTCTCTGGAAATATCTCATTGAAGTATATACTGATCATCGGTGGAATATTCATCCTTGCAATCGTCCTGTTCGGCGGCATGGATTTTCTGAACAAGTACCGTACAAGGTTCTGGATCGAAGATGGCAAGTTCATCTACAAGGATGGTGTCATCACGAATCATGAGAAGGAGCTCGATATTGGGAGGATCCAGTCGATCGACTTCAGCGAACCGATCTTCCACAGGATTTTTGGGGCAGTCAAGCTGGAGGTGATCACTCCGGGAGAGGGCATAAAGATCGACACGATGAAAAAGTCGCAGGCGGAATCCCTGCAGGGGATACTGTACGACGAAAAAGCGTATCTGGAGGAAACTGTCGAAATCGGTGCATACAGCGAATGGCCAAGGATAGAAGAGGAGAGTGACCAGAGGGAGACGGCAGGCTTCGACACCCTCTACCGCATGAACGGCCGGTCGCTTCTGCTGATGAGCATGACAAGCGGTGCGCTCGGTACTTTCCTGGCCCTGCTTTTCGGCTTCCTCAACCTTATTGGAGCAAACTTCCTGATTGAACGCTACTTCGAATACTTTGAAGGGGCGATCCGTAATCTTGCCCTGGCGATGGGCCTTGCGATAGGGTTGTTCATCATTGTCGGCTATGCGTTAGGAATCCTTATTCTGACGGTGAAATACTACGGTTACACCCTGAAGATGAAGCATGATGACCTGGTCGTCGAATATGGGCTGCTTGAAAAGAAGCATCAGAGCGTCAATATCAACAGGGTCCAGAACATCATCATCAAGGATTCGATCATCAGGAGGATGATCGGCTACTATTCCCTTTCCGTCACGATTACGAGCGACTCGCTCGACAGCGAGGATATTGACGGTACAGTGGAGCTGCTGCCCTTCATCAAAAAGGCGCGCCTTTATGAGATTGTCGACCATATCTTTCCGAACTATCATGTGGAGGTTCCGGAAAGGAAGGTTCCCTTCCGCGGATACAGAAGGTATTTCCAGGTCGTCACATTGCTGGTGCTCATCATCACCTCGCTCGCCCAGTATTTCCTGTTCGACTACGCCTGGATTGCCGGGCTGGTACTGATATTGGTATTCATGGCCTCCGGCATATACAGTGCGTACAACAGCGGCTACGCGATAAGGAATGATGAAATCAACCTGATGACGGCAGGATTCTTCAAACGCTCGCACTATGTCATCAAGCATGAGAAGCTGATTGAGGCGGAATGGGTGTTCAACCCCTTCCTTCACCGGGCGAAGCTTGGAATCATCACCCTGGTGACCGCTGCCGGCATGCTCGGCTCACGGGCCACCATCAAGTTCATCGACAGGAGCGACATCGATAAGATATGGCAATGGGCGGAAAGGGGGCACCGGAATGCAGAAGATTTCACCGAAGGCAATTAAAGTATGGCGGATCCGTGAAGGCATCGTAGCGGCAGTCGATCTGATGATTGCGGTGGCTGCACTCATCCTGTCACTTTTCGTATGGGACTGGTTCCCATGGTGGATTTCGCTCATCCTTTTCATCATCTTCCTCTATATCGTCGTGGTCCATGTCTGGCTGCTGCCGATGCTGAAGTATAAGTATTTCCGTTTCGGGGTCTCAGAGGATGAAATCAGGATACATCAGGGCATCTTCTTCAAGGAGCAGTATGCAGTGCCGCTGTTCCGTGTACAGAACATTGATACGACGGTCGGCCCATTGATGAAGCGGTACGGGCTCAAGGGCGTCACTTTGAAGACTTCAGCCGAACGCATCCACATTCCGGAACTGGAGTCCGATGAAGCAGACAATATAAGGAACGAGATAAGGAAACTGATCAATGAGAATACGAGGCGGACAACATGATTGCAGGACTGGGAACGGATATAATTGAAATTGAGCGCATACAGCGTGTGGAAGAGAAGGACAACAGACTTTCAAGAAGGATACTCTCACCTGAAGAGATGGAGCGGTACAGGCAGTTTTCCGACGCGGGCAGAAGAATGGAGTACCTCGCAGGCCGCTTCGCAGTCAAGGAGGCATACAGCAAGGCGCTTGGCACGGGTATCGGAAGTGCCGCTGCCTTCAGGGACATCGTCTGCCTCAATGACGCGGGGGGTAAGCCCTATATAGTGAATGACCAGCATGCCCACGTATCCATTTCACATTCAAAGGCATATGTTGTGGCCACAGTCATAATCGAAAGATAAGGAGTACGAATATGTCAGAAAAATATTACAGGGATTCCATAGTGGAGGTCGATCTGGAGGCGGTGCACCACAATTACCAGGCCATCAGCAGACTGCATCCCGGCAAGATGTTCATCGCAGTGATAAAAGCCAATGCCTATGGACTTGGCAGTACAGCAGTAGCGGAATACCTTTCGGCACGTGGTGCCGAGTTCTTTGCGGTTGCTACACTGGATGAGGCGATCGAACTGAGGATGCATGGCATCAAAGAGAAGATACTGGTACTCGGCCCGATCAACCCGGAAGACATCAACAAGGCGATCCAGCATCGCGTAGCCATCACTGCGCCAAACCTTGAGTGGCTCGCGGAAGCGCAGTCGAACGTCATGGATATGGATGACAAGGAAGTATGGATCCATATTAAAGTGAACAGCGGCATGAACAGGCTGGGGACATCGGACCCGGACGAAATTACCCGGATGATAGACTTGATAGAAGAATCCGAACATCTTGTATATGAAGGCATCTACAGCCACTTCAGTTCTGCAGATATCGATTCCGGACAGAACGACATGGAGTATGAGAGGTTCAAGACAATCACCTCCCAAGTGAAAAAGCCGCGGTTCGTCCATATACAGAATTCCGCAGGTGCACTGCGCATCGATGACGATTACTGTAACGCAATCCGTGTCGGCATCTCCCTCTATGGCTATTATCCTTCGGATTACATCCGGAAAATAACCTCGGTCGACCTCAGGCCGTCGGTTGCATTCACGACCAAAGTGGTGGACCTCCATGTGCTGGAAGCAGGTGAGGGTGTAAGCTATGGTCTGGAATATGATGCTGAAGCGGGGGACAGGGTTGCGACGCTGCCGATCGGTTATGCAGATGGTTTCCTGCGTGCGCGCACAGGCTACAGGGTGGCACTTGCTGACGGGACCTCGTGTCCCGTAATCGGAAAGGTGTGCATGGACTATATCATGATCAGAGTGCCGGACACTGTAAAGGCTGGGGACCCGGTCCATGTCATCGTGCGGGACCGTTCATCCGAGCAGTCGATGGAAGCGTACAGCGATTATGTGGATACCATTCCGTACGAGTCCCTGTGCATGCTCTCCAGGCGGCTTCCGCGTATATATGAGGGCGGGGATGATATCCTTGTCAATAATGAAGTTTTAAAATAAACTAGTAATGATTATTTATAAATGTTATCATTACCATAAGTTTAATGAAGTGACTAGGGAGTGGTCTGGTAATGACGAATATGACATTATTTAGCAGCATGGAACTTTCTCTTGAGCACGGATATATAGAAATGAGTGAGATTAATCTTTCGATTGCGTCCGAGAATCACGACTTAGAGTGTGAAGCCTGGCAGTGCAACGAAGATTTCCTCGTTTACAGTAAAGATGGTGAATAGATGAAAAGAGGAGAAGTATATCTTGCGGACCTATCACCAGTGCAGGGTTCTGAGCAGGGGGGTAAAAGGCCGGTAGTCATCATACAGAACAATGTCGGCAACTATCACAGTCCAACAGTGATCGTTGCCGCGATCACCGGCAGGATCAATAAGGCCAAGATACCGACGCATGTGGAAATTTCGAAAGATACATATAATCTGGACAAAGACTCCGTCATTCTTTTGGAGCAGATACGCACAGTGGACAAGAAAAGACTTAGGGAAAAGCTTACATATTTGAACGAAGAAAAGATGAAGGAAGTGGACAAGGCGCTGATGGTCAGTCTTGATCTCATGCCATCCAAATCCAAATCGAAGAAATCCCAATCTAAATCCTGATGGACTTTTGTACGCAAAAGTCTTTTTTCAGTATGAGGTGACCAACATGACGTATATTGATAATATTGTTAGCAACTATAGGGACATCATCGAACTGTACCTGTATGGCGAAGAGCAGGGGGACGCTATAGACCAGTGCCAGACCTTCAGTGAGGAAGTCATTGGAATGGATGCTTCTCCGGAGGAAATCGTGTCACTTCATATCGAACTGCTCGACGACATGGGCATCGATGATGCAGCACTCATGAAGAAGTCATTGGACATACTGCAGGAAGTGATCATCTCTTTCGGGTTTACATACAGGGACTATAAATCCATGATGAACAGGCTTGAGATCCACGACAAGGAGATGGATGTGGCCTCCAGCCTGCAGGAAACGATGCTGAAGACGGAGATTCCTACTTTCGAAACGATGGAGCTCGGCGCCATCAGTGTACCTGCCAGGAAAGTGAGCGGGGACTACTTCAACATCATCGACCATAAGGATGGCATGCTCAGTTTTGCGGTAGCGGACGTCATCGGCAAGGGGATACCTGCGGCCATCGCCATGAGCATGATCAAGTTCGGCATGGATTCCTACGGGTATTCCCAGCTGCCGAGCGACAGTCTGAGGAAACTGAACCGTGTTGTTGAAAAGAACGTGAACCAGAATATGTTCGTCACGATGTTTTATGGTCTCTACGACCATAATACGGACCTGCTTTATTATTCATCCGCAGGCCATGAGCCGGCGCTCATCTATCGCTATGAAGAGGACGAATTTGAAGAGATTGATGCCAAAGGCGTCGTCCTGGGTGTAAAGGAACATGCCCGTTATGAGCAGAAGGAAACCAAAATAGGACCGAAGGACATGATCATCGTCTTCACAGATGGTGTGACCGAGCTCAGGAAGCATGATGATACGTTCATCGACTTCGAGGACGTCAAGGATATGATCCGTCAGGTCAGGGAGTATCATCCACAGGATATCGTCCAATATATCTATGAATCTTTGATGCGGATCCAGAACCCGCATAAAAAGGATGATTTGACCCTTTTCATATTAAAAAATAATAAAAATTAAAGAAAATATGTTTATACCTGAGATAAGCGGGTACAATCCAAAGGATTTATGTATACAAGTTGAATGGGAGTGTAGGCTGTTATGAACATTAATATCGATGCAACGGAGAAGGAACAGGAATATGTAGTGGTACTTGAAGGAGAACTTGATGTCTATACGGCACCTGAACTGCAGAAGGTCCTCGAACCGATTCGCCAATCAGGGAGTCACGACATAAGAATAGATCTTACAGATGTAAGTTATATGGATTCTACAGGACTTGGAATTTTTGTCGGTACATTGAAAGACCTCAACCAGCATGATAGGGAGATGTATGTGACAGGCGTATCGAAGAGGATTCTCAGACTGTTCGAAATTACAGGGCTCAGAGATCTGATGCATATCAATGAAGCTTCGGAGGTTGAATAGAATGCCACAGCAGTATGATTATATAGAAATGAAATTCCCATCCAGTGCAGAATACGTTGGACTGATCAGGCTGACTCTCTCCGGCGTTCTGTCAAGGGCGGGAGCGAGCTACGATCAGATAGAGGATTCGAAGATCGCGGTATCGGAAGCGGTCACGAATGCCGTCAAGCATGCCTATGGTGAAGATGAAAGCGGAGAGGTGCTCATCGGCTTCGCAATATACAGCAATAAAGTCGAGATTATCGTTGCAGACCATGGACAGAGCTTCAACTATGAGGAAGTAAAGGAAGAACTCGGCCCCTATTCCGAAGATGAAAATGTGAACTACTTGAGAGAGGGAGGTTTGGGACTATTCTTGATCGAAACATTAATGGATGAAGTCTATCTTAAAAAAGACCCTGGTGTCACAATCAGTATGACGAAGTTTATTAATGAAAGTCAGGTGCATTTGAATGGAGAAACAATCGTCAATCGATAGAGGACTTACAGCTGAAGATATCAATGCACTGATCCGCAGTCATCAGGAGGATGAAGATCCGGACGCTCAGGCGAGACTCGTGGAGCATTACCAGAAGCTGATCGAATCTCTTGCATACAGGTATTCAAAAGGCCAGAGCCATCATGAAGACCTTGTGCAGGTGGGCATGGTCGGCCTCCTCGGTGCGATCAAGCGTTTCGACCCCTCTTTTGACCGGAGATTCGAGGCATTCCTCGTCCCGACCGTCGTCGGTGAAATCAAAAGGTATCTGAGGGACAAGACATGGAGTGTGCATGTGCCGCGGAGGATCAAGGAAATCGGCCCGAAGATCAAAAATGCCAATGACGAACTGACCAACCGGCTGGAGCGTTCACCAAAAATCAGTGAGATTGCCGAGCATCTTGAAGTTTCCGAAGAGGATGTGCTCGAAGCGATGGAGATGGGCCAGAGCTATAATGCGCTGAGTGTGGATCACTCCATCGAAGCTGATAAAGACGGATCTACAGTGACGCTTCTCGATGTGATGGGCCAGTCCGATGACAATTATGACCTTTCAGAAAAGCGCCTGATTCTGGAAAAGGTCCTCCCGATCCTATCCGAAAGGGAACGGGAGATCATCCAGTTCACCTTCATGGAAGGATTGAGCCAGAAGGAAACGGGAGAACGTGTCGGATTGAGCCAGATGCATGTATCCAGGCTGCAGAGGACGGCCATCAACAAACTGCGCCAGGCAGTAAGCGAAAAAGAATAGACAAACCGGACCTCACCCTTAAGGGTGGGGTCTTTAATGTTATAATGGTCACGCTGAATCTTTCAGTCAACAAAGCAATTAGGAGAGATTAGATGAATGAAGTACTGATTAAAGAGCTCAGAAATACGGTGGATAAGCCGGAGAAATACATCAGGAGCGTATTGAACCTTCTGGAAGAGGGGAATACGGTCCCCTTCATTGCACGCTATAGGAAAGAAATGACCGGCGGTATGGATGAGCAGGAGATTAAATCCATATACGACCGGTTCTCCTATCTGGAAAGCCTGGAAAAAAGGAAGACTGAAGTGATCAGGCGCATCGAAGAGCAGGGCCTGATGACCGAGGAACTCAGACGGGACATACTGAAGCAGACGGTACTCAACAGGGTGGAAGATCTGTACAGGCCATTCAAACAGAAGAAGAAGACACGTGCGACCGAGGCAAAAAGGAAAGGGCTTGAGGAGTTGGCCCAGGTAATCCTTGACCAGCAGGCGACTGATATAGAAGCAAGGGCGGAAGCGTTCATCACCGATGAAGTGAAGACGATAGATGAAGCCATCAGTGGGGCCCAGGACATCATTGCAGAAGAAATTTCGGACAATCCGAAATACCGTTCATATATATTGAAGGTGTTCAGGGAGACGGCAGATCTCACCACCTCCAAAAAGAAGAAGGCTGATGACCCGAATGGCGTCTTTGAGATGTACTATGCCTATAGTGAGCCCATCGATAAAATCGTTCCCCACAGGGTGCTTGCGATCAACCGGGGCGAGAGTCTTGGTGTACTCTCCATCAAGTTCGATTACGATAACGACAGGTTCAAAAGGTATATCAGCAACCAGGTGGTCAAAAAGGACTCGACTACCCGCAACTATATTGGGGCGGCGATTGAAGATGGACTGAAAAGGCTCATCGTGCCATCCATCGAAAGGGAAATCCGTCAGAGCCTGACGGAAAAAAGTGAGAAGCATGCGGTGCATATATTTGAAGAGAACCTGAAAAGGCTTCTGCTGCAGCCGCCCCTCAAAGGGCATGTGATACTCGGGGTAGACCCGGCATTCCGTACGGGATGCAAGCTTGCCGTAATCGATGAAGCGGGACAGTTCCTGGACAAGGGGGTCATCTATCCGCACCCGCCTCAGGCAAAACAAGATGCGGCAAAAAGAGAAGTCCTGAAGGTCATCAAAGAATATGGTGTCACACTGATTGCCATTGGAAATGGTACTGCTTCACGTGAGACTGAGCTGTTCATCAGTGAAATCGTCAAGGATGAGGCGCTAGATGTCCAGTTCATCATCGTCAATGAAGCGGGCGCCAGCGTCTATTCCGCCTCGGATGTGGCAAGGGAGGAATTCCCGGATTTCAATGTGGAGGAGCGGAGTGCCGTCTCGATTGCGAGAAGGGTTCAGGATCCCCTGAGTGAACTTGTCAAAATCGATCCGAAGGCGATCGGCATCGGCCAATACCAGCATGACGTGAACCAGAAGTTCCTCAACGAGTCGCTGGATTTCGTCGTCGAGACGTCGGTAAACCAGGTGGGGGTCAATGTGAATACGGCATCCCATATCCTGCTTCAGCATGTGGCAGGCCTCTCTCCATCCATCAGCAGGAACATCGTGAAATACAGGGAGGAGAACAAGGGTTTCAAATCACGTGAGGAAATAAAGAAGGTGCCGCGCCTTGGTGCAAAGACATATGAGCAGTGTGTCGGTTTCCTGCGTGTGCCTGAAGGGGGAGAGCCCCTGGACCGTACACCAATACACCCGGAACGCTATGGGGAGACGTATCGGCTGTTGGAACGCATGGGGATGACCCAGGATGATCTCGGTACGGCGGAGCTTGCTGAAGCGGTCGGGAAACTGGACCTCGAGAAGACGGCTCAAGATCTTGGCATAGGTGTGCCGACATTGTCCGACATCATAGACAGTCTGAAGGCGCCGACGCGGGACATCCGTGACGACTATGAAGTGCCTATGCTTAAATCCGATGTCCTTAAACTCGAGGATCTGAAGGAAGGCATGAAGCTTTCGGGTACCGTCCGCAATGTGACGGACTTCGGCGCATTTGTCGATATCGGGGTGAAGCAGGATGGCCTGGTCCATATTTCAAAAATGACGAACAAGTTCATCAAGCATCCGATGGAAGTCGTCAATGTTGGGGATATCGTCGATGTAAAGGTTCTGGATGTGGATACCGAAAAGGGCAGGATATCATTGAGCATGAAATAGAAAAATCCCAATCGGTCATTGACCGATTGGGATTTTATTTATTGATTAGTCGTTTGCTTCCATATCAACATCGTCGATGTTGATGTCCATTGCCTCGGCAACGCCTCTGCCGTATGCAGGATCTGCTTTGTAGCAGTTTCTGATGTGGCGGTGTTTTACGCGGTCGGAAACTCCCTGCATTTCATTTGCTGTGTTTTTGAAGATGGTCTGTTTCATTTCATCGGACTGCAGATTAAAGAGCTTTCCTGGCTGCTCGTAGTACTGGTCGTCATCATCACGGAAGTTGTGCTCGTAGACGAGACCTTCCATTTCAAGCGCCGGCTGTTTAGCGTTTGCATCATCCTTGTAATGATCATAGCTGTTTGGATAGTAGTTCGTGTGGCCACCAAGGTTGCCGTCGACCCTCATTGCGCCGTCACGGCTGAATGGACATACATTGGATGCCGCCTTTGGAGAGTTGACAGGAATCTGATGATGGTTCGCACCCAGGCGGTAGCGCTGAGTATCTCCATAGGAGAACAGACGGCCCTGAAGCATCTTGTCAGGAGAGAAACCGATACCTGGAACGATGTTTGTTGGAGCAAATGCAGCCTGTTCAACTTCTGCAAAGTAGTTTTCAGGGTTGCGGTTGAGTTCGAACTCACCAACAGGGATGAGTGGGAATTCATCTTTGTACCATACTTTCGTCAGGTCGAACGGGTTGTGGTAGTGGTTCTTAGCCTGTTCTTCAGTCATCACCTGGATGTATAGCTTCCATTTAGGGAAGTTGCCTTCCTCAATCGCATTGTAGAGGTCCCTTTGGGAAGACTCGCGGTCTTTCGCAATCACTTCTTCAGCTTCATCAGCTGTCAGGTTTTCGATGCCCTGCTCAGTTCTGAAGTGGAATTTGACCCAAACACGTTCGTTGTCTGCATTGACCATGCTGTATGTGTGTGAACCGAAACCGTGCATGTTCCTGAAGCCTTTTGGAATACCCCGGTCAGTCATGAGGATCGTCACCTGGTGCAGTGCTTCAGGAAGCAGTGTCCAGAAATCCCAGTTGCTTTCAGCATTGTGCATGTTTGTTCTAGGGTCACGCTTGACGACGTGGTTCAAGCTTGCGAAGAGCTTAGGATCACGGAAGAAGAATACAGGCGTGTTGTTGCCGACTAGGTCCCAGTTGCCTTCTTCAGTATAGAATTTAAGGGCGAAGCCACGGATGTCACGTTCAGCATCTGCTGCGCCACGTTCACCGGCAACCGTAGAGAAGCGTGCGAACATTTCAGTCTGCTTTCCAACTTCACTGAAGATTTTTGCCTTTGTATATTTTGTGATATCATGAGTTACAGTAAAAGTACCGTAGGCACCTGAACCTTTTGCGTGCATACGTCTTTCAGGTATGACTTCACGGTCGAAATGACCCATCTGTTCAAGGAAGTAGGGATCCTGCATTACCATAGGTCCACGCGGGCCAGCAGTCATTGAATTTTCGCGATCACCTACAGGTGCACCAAATAGAGTAGTGAGATTATCACTCGACTGGTCCTTCCCTTGTTCCCTCGGATGTGTGCCGCCGCCAGTACGTGCGTCACCAGGCATATTGTTCTTGTTTTCAAAATCCATTGATAAATCCCTCCAAGAAGATATTTATAATCCTTGTTTAGAATGATTATAAATAAATAGTAACACATTAAGTCTAAAAAACAACAGATAACCATCCAAATAATTTGAAAAAATTGTGTAAAGCTCAGAAATGCGATCATCCTATCAACTGGTCAGGCGTTTCCTACATAGTAAAGAAAGGCTCCGGGTCTCCAGCCAATTGATTGATGGATAGTTACTATTATATGAAGAAAGATGGCCGAAGAGACCAGGGGATATGTCATATTAAATTCCTGTAAAAAATATATTAAAAACGTATTGACTTTAAACCCATTACCCTTTATTATAAATATCGTTGCATTATTCCAATGGCCCGTTGGTCAAGTGGTTAAGACACCGCCCTTTCACGGCGGTAACACGGGTTCGAATCCCGTACGGGTCACTTTTAAAAAGTTTAGCAAAAGTATTGACTTGAGATACTGCAGAGTATATAATAGTTTTTGTCGCTCAAACGAGAAGCAAAAGAGCGGAAAAAGTTATTGACAATCAATACAGCAAAATGTATAATGAATTTTGTCGCTAAAAACATAACATGCGGTTGTGGCGGAATCGGCAGACGCGCTAGGTTGAGGGCCTAGTGGGAGTTAAATCCCGTGGAGGTTCAAGTCCTCTCAGCCGCATCATTACTTATTTCAATAAACCAATTATAACCTGCGGGTGTAGTTAAATGGCATAACCTCAGCCTTCCAAGCTGATGTTGTCGGTTCGATTCCGATCACCCGCTCCATTTAATTCATATCAATTAAGAACATTGAAAACTGAATGACAATATGTCAACGTTAATTCCGATAAAAACGAATGCTACGGCATTCAACTTGGGCGACAAGTAAAACCGCAACGGAGTCAGAGAACTTCCAATTATGGAGAGTTTGATCCTGGCTCAGGATGAACGCTGGCGGCGTGCCTAATACATGCAAGTCGAACGCGCGAATCAGGAGCTTGCTCCTGTGACGCGAGTGGCGGACGGGTGAGTAACACGTAGGCAACCTGCCCATCAGACTGGGATAACCACGGGAAACCGTGGCTAATACCGGATAACCCTTTTCCACACAGGTGGAAAAGTTGAAAGGCGGCTTCGGCTGTCACTGATGGATGGGCCTGCGGCGCATTAGCTGGTTGGTGGGGTAACGGCCCACCAAGGCGACGATGCGTA